>LVAE01000006.1 GCA_001603905.1 Fibrobacterales bacterium Fibro_02 | reverse complement strand
CGGACTCATAATGCTGTTTTATCCTAACTTTAAACTGTCCAACTTTTTGGGTTCAGTTCAATGCACGGGGCTTTTTCTTATTCAACTCGGCGGTCCAGTTATAAATGCAACCGCGTTATTTTTTCTTCTTGGACTTGGCAGCGGGCTTCTTCTTGTCCTTCATTTCTACGCGGCGCGTACCGGAGCGCAGGCGTTCCCACGGGGCAAAGGAGGCCGTCGGGAAAAGGAAGGCGAAGAACCAGGCATTAAACACCACGAAGTAAAGCAGCGCACCCGGAATGTTCGAAGTCACAGACGGAGCAGCCGCGCCCGCTTCAGTAGCATCTGCCGGCATATCGAACGCAATTGCCGCGATGAGCAAAAGCGAGCCAACCAACACGGGAGTCATCAGCTGCTTTGCAGCCTTGAGCAACGCACCCGCCTGCGGGTCCCCCGCACCCAGATGCTTACCCGCCACAGCAGACAGAACCATAGCCGACGCAAAACCGAAGGCCGAAAGAACGGCCCACAACAGCCACGAAGGTTCCACCATCTGCGGCAAGACCGCGAAGAGTCCGGTCAGGAACAGCCACGAAAGCACGAACGGGAACAAGCCGCAAGCCACAGAGAGCTTTACAAAAAGCAGCATCACCAGGGCGACCAGAGTTAAGGCGCCAAACATCGGCAGGGGCATCGACTCGCTGCCGCCCATCACATAAAGGGCCACAAACGAAAGGGCCGCAGCCACCACCGAAGCGATTGCTCCGCGAACACCGCCAAAGACAGCAAACATCACGACGCAGGCAAGGGCAGCCACAGCGATAAAGCGGGAGCTCGACCAGAGGCTCTGCACCGATTCAATGTTGGCAAACCACATTCCGAACGATTCGGACGCAGCAAGCGACGGAGAAACCATCTCCTGCCAGTTGGTCGCCACAAAAGAAACGGTAGCCACCACCATCGCGACAACGGCGATTAGCCTAAAGCGTAGCATCCATTCCAAAAAAGTCTGAATCTTTCCAGGCTTTTCCCTCAAATCCATATAATTACCTCGAAATTAAGAGTTTCTGTTTTTTAGTCCAAGTCTTTTTACCCGATTTCGCCTTCGAAGAGACTTCGCTGCGAACCACGTAATGATAAAGGCCGTTAGCCAAGGGGCGTCCATGATTGTCGCGGCCGTCCCAATGCGTCACACCCGAAACGGCATCCTTCAAGACCTTGACCAGCTTGCCGTTCTGGTTGTAGATAAAGATATTCACCTTTGACAGTTCGGAATCCATCACCAGGTTCTTGAAATAGAAGGTCGTCCCCTTCTTGCCCATCGGATTCGGAGCATTGAACACATCGGCAAGGCCCGCATCTAAATTGTCGGTAATTTCGACATTCACGGTCTTGATCTGAACATTGTCAAGCACGTCCATGGCGCGGACGCGGAACACATAAGTACCCGCCGGATACTGTTCCGAGGTAAAGTTCATGCGCAACTTGGCACGCTTGGAATTCTGCTCCAGGTACGGCCACGGATGGAACGGATCCTGCACACCGACCACTTCGAAAGAAATACCCTCATCGGCCTGTTCCCTGAAATCAAGCGCCGTAGAATCCTCAATAATCACCTGCAGGCACGCGGGAGTCTGCAGCTTGAGCGTTTCACCGTCGGCAAAGGAAGTCACATTGTTTCCCAGATAGCAGGACTGAATCTGGATTGCCGGCGGAACCGTATCATGCAGTTCCGAGGCAAACTCTGAAAGTCCACCAATATTCAGGTTGCGCTGCCACAGGCGACCCACGACACCCTTGTTGCTGGAATACGCCCAGGCACTGAATTCAGCCGCCGTATCACCCGAAGAAATCTTTCGCGGCGTCACGAATTCCGTCTCGAAGCGCCCCGACTTCACGGGAACCTTTTCGGAATACACAAGCGGTCCGTCGTAGAAGATGTTCATCGAATCATTTTCGCCCGTTTTATCACTGATGACCTGCAAGTCAAGCACCTTTTCGATGCGACCTTCGCGCAAGACCAGATCAATATAACCATCGTCCATATCCGACACCGTTCCCGACAGGTGCATCTTGTCGAGCGCCTTGATCGTATCCAGAGGAGTATCGAGAGTCACCTTCAGTTCACTCTTGGGCATGCTAACGACCGGCTCGCCCAGGAGCACATAGCGTTCGTTATTGTAGCGCTGCCTGTTGTACTCGAGCCCCGTCGTGTTCCTCTTGGCATTCAAGAAAGCAAGGCCAATCGTTCCCGCCTCGTTCAGCAGGGCTTCTTCGAGCAGTTGCGTTCCGAAAGCCACATTATACGTCGCAAAAGTCTCGCGACTCGCGCCCACCGAGTTGATGGAACCAGCACTAGGCGCCAAAAGGAATTCCTCGGAAAGCGAGCGGCTGATACCTTCGTCAAAACGACCCACCGTGCAGGAGAACGAACCGAGAATCGTATAGCGGCCCTCATTGTAGATTTTCGAAAGATAGCTAGGCTTCAGAAGACCTTCGCTCGCCCAGTCCGTCTTGGATCCGTGTCCAAAATAAACCGAGAACAATGCACCCTGATTCAAGAAATCCAGCAAGGCTTCGGCCGCGTCCTTCTTTTGACCGGCTGCGTCTTCCACGTAGTCCAGCAGGTACACCTTTCTCATATTCCAACGGTAGCCCCGATCCACCGAAAGGCTATCGATCATACGTGCCACTGTTTCCTGATAACGCGTATGCGGTTCACCGTCCGTGTGCCCGCTATTTACAGCATCATCTGCCGCAAACAGCAAAGAGGATCTCCAGTCCGAATAGTCCATGACTCCAACGGAATCGTAATCCTTGGCCTTCTTGATATACTGCGCAAACTCGGTCACCGAATTCACAGGAAGGCGTCCCACGGCAAGGTCCAGGTCATACTTACCATACTGGCAGACTTCACCCGAATCAAGGATTCCGAAAAAGTCCTCGACAACCGCATCTTCCTTTTCGAACGGAGGAAGGTAAGATGTTCCCAAACGGCCAGTAATTCCCCTATAATCGTAATGGCCGCCGCCCGCCAAGAGCACGTACTGCAAGTTCGGGCAAACGGAATACACATAAGAAATGTAATTGCGGATTGCAACCGGCGAAACACGGCCCGCCGTATAGGAGCGATAGATGTCCTGCGCCGAAACCACCGAAGTCGCAAAGGACTGCACCGACGAACCGCCAGAACGGAAGGAAGCCAAAGCAACCGCTGGTTCCAGGAATTCATCGGGAGCGATAATCAGGTACTCCAGCTTGGAATTCGGACGACTCAAATCCTTAAGCACACCATCATTACGGAACGGAAGAGCCTCAACCTTCAAGCCCGAACGGTAGGCGCCTTCGCGCACGGCAAGGTAACGCACGTCCTCGTTCGCCGAGACACTATCCTTGGCCACTCCGCCCGATACAGAAAGCAGACCGACCGGGCGCAAGTCCACAAACTTCATAATCCGCGTTCCCGAGGGGGCCGGCACATTGATAACGCCTGAAACACTTCCCGGCAGCAGCCATTCCGCGGAATCAACAACAGGAGTCCACTGGTACGCCACGGTGTAGCCGTCAAAACGGTCATACTGAAGGGCGTTCGGGAGCATGGTCAGCGTGTACTGGTTTCCAGATTCAGCAAGGCCCGGAGAATCCATCCTGAAATTGCCACCCGGCATCAGGGTCATGTCGAGCCTATCTACGGTGTTTCCGTTGACATCGAAGCTAAAACGAATCTGGTCCATTCTCGCCTCGTAATCGAAGCCAGAGAAATCCATTTTCTTGACCTGGTCATTGACCTGGACTGCCGTTCCAGAAAAGATAGAGCGGTACGGGAAATAAGAAATCGCCACGTATTCCTTTCCACCGGAAACAAGCCCAGGAAGGCGAGAGGTTTCGGTCATATTCACCGACACCGTAGTCGAATCGAATCGGCAATGCCACATCCAGAACCATTCCTTGCCCGTCGACGTTTCCCAGTCCAGCGACTTTCCGAAATAGGAATCCCGCAAAAGAGCTTCCTTTTCGGCGCGGACATAGCGCATCCACTTGACATCTTTCCCTTGTCCAGAAGGCGTCTTCACCACATCACTCATGCGAAGTCCCTTTCCAGCATCCTTGTAGCCGAACAAGAAATTCTGGTAGAAGGAATAAGGCGAATACGAATGGAAATAATCCATCTTGCCGTTCAAAAAGAACTTGTCTTCGCGATCGCAGCGTTTCCAGAATGCATTGCCGTACCCGACAAAGACAAGCGTATCGCCGTCATTGAAGATTCCATCGGGCGAACTCGAATTGCTGCCCGGAGTATGGTCGCGAACTTCGATTGGAATTTCAAAAATGTGGTTCGGTAGGCGCGCTTCTTCGCCGGGGCCCATATCGGAAAGCGTATCAGGGGACGCCCCATAAACACAGAGACGTTCTACGGGAATTCCGTCCAGGTCACTCTGGCGTTGCAAAAGCAGCAGGGTATTGCGAATCGTCTTGAAATCCACCGCATACAGGCCATCTTCGCTAAAGGTCGCCACATTCTTGTCGCCCACCTGGATCGACGCGATAAAATTCACATCTGCAGCAGAGCTGTTCGCCTCTTTACGCAGGGCCTTCATCGCACCGGAACGAGACACTCCAAAACGGGCGGCGCCCTTGCCGTTCAGCACCCTGGACACGGCTCGCTTGCCCGGGTTCACGCCGTTTGCACTTCCCTGGAACGTGACACTGACCTTGAACTTCTTGCGGAGCGAAACAGACGAGCCGTTACGCACATACAGCGGAACACGGATATCGGTCATCCACAAGCCGTCCCTAAAGAAAGGCGTAGAGACATCGACCGGCACGAAACGCAGCGAATCCGTCGTTCCCATGGGGCCTTCCTTACACAGGGGTTTCCCCAGGGCCACCGTCGAGATATCCTTTACAGAAACTTCAGGACGATCCTTTGTCGGAAGCGCCACGCGGTAATAACGGAAAGGCATCAAGTTGCCGTCCAAATAAGCGGCCCCTTCGGGCACGAACTTTCCACCACGGGAATCCAACGAATCGCAAGCATGGACTGTCGATTCAAGGACTACATCTTCCAGGATAAATCGCGAACGTGAATCTTCCACGACGCGGGCAAAAGAAGGCGAAACGACGACAAGCGCCAGGAGTAAAAATGCTAAAAAGGACTTCACCTTTTTAAAATAGTAAATTATCGATTTAGCGACTGATCAGGAGCTCGGAATAGCCCCTTCCATCCGTCTTGAATTCAACAGTTTCTCCAGCCGCCGTTTTCGTCTTGAAAAGGGTCAACAGAGGCGGGAAATAACCCTGTTTCAAGATGGCGTCGAGTTCCTTGCGGCTCATCAGGCACTTCGCATTCCATTCGGGCATGTACCAGTGCCAAGGTTGCCAGTTGAAAATGCTTCGGGTCGACTGCACAAAGGCGCGCAGCATCAGCGAATATTCGTACTTGAAGTAGTCTTCGTATTCACGCAACACCGCTTCTTTTTCGGTAAACGACATCGAGGCGTACCCCGGGTCGATTCGCAGGGGCTCCTCGCCTTTCTTTTCGTAGGTGAAACGCATTCCGCTATTCAGAAGGCGGACCTTCAGGTTATCCTTGTCGCGGTGGACGAATTCCGTTTCATTAATTTGTCTATAATCACGTAAGACCACGTCAGGCGAAAGCACCGGATTGATCGAGAGCGGGATCGGCTTGGCATCGAGCGAAGGCAGTTCGTAGAACAGGATAACCTCGCCCGCTCCCTTCGGCAAAAGAACCGCCACCAAGGGTTTTGAGCGTTCCGTAATCACCCAGACCATCTCGGGCTTGTTCGCACCTTTGAGCATCGGGTCGAGCACCCCCATCAGGGAAGGATCCTTCACCCCGTTCACGTCCCATTCCATCCAGGTACCCGTTCCACCGACGGAATCTAGCGTCGCAAAGAGACGGTCACCGCTGAAAGGGGCAGCCGACTCCACCGCTCCGAGGACCTTCGCCGCGCCCGCCGTATATCCAGAAGCCTTTCCCGCCTTCTTGGCAGGGGCCGCCCAGACAAAGGCTACAGCAGCGAGTATAAGAACAATAGCTTTAAAAAATTTCATGGGAGATTGCTTCGCTCGCATCAACTTATTTTAGAAACCGATCGGTTCGCAGAGGGAGTCGTCAAGGCGGGAATACTGCAGGTGGTATTCACGGTCCAGCCAGTACAGGGCAAGCTTCTTGTTGCTCCAGCTTTTCTTGACAGCGGTCGCCTCGACACCCTTCGTAATGAGCGGCACGGTTTCGGTCAAGTCAAGTTTCCAGGCGCTGTCGTCCCATTCAAAAATCATGATCGGGACTTCGGGGCTCTTGGCAAGGCCGATGCTTCCACGGTCATTCTTGATCTTGAGGGGGCCCAGGTCCAGCTTGGTGAAGTTATGGATAACGCCCGCCTTGGAAAGATACAACCAAAGCATGCGGTCTTCGGGAACCTGCCACAGATGTTCGCGCTCGTAGAGGCGGTAAAGCAGAATGGAATAGACTTCGTAGAACTGGCAGGTATCCAGGTCTTCGGGCTTGTAGACACGGGCGTGATTTTCCAGCGTATCGAGCCAGTATTCCGAAGAATCGGTCAGCATGGAATAGAGGACTTCGGCAGGAGTATCTTCGCGGATGGCTGCCATAAAGTTGCTGAACATCGTTTCGAGCATCGCCTGCTTGTCGTTTTCGCGGTGCTGCACCTTGGCTTCCTTGACTTCGGCCGATTCTCCCAAAGCGGCGTCCACGAACGATTCATTACGCGGATTGTTCGAATCTTTGGCCTCGGAAGAGCCTGCACAAGCATTAAAGAAGACTGCTGCACCAACCGCAACCGCCGCAACAATTGTATTTTTCAGTACATGCATCGCGATACCTACCTGAAAATGACTTTGGACGAGCTCCTCCGCGCCTGTAGCCTCAAGGGATTCCAGGGATCTGGCCCGGGCGGACAGCACCGCAACAAGACCAACACGGGCGTTCTGCTCACCCTACGCGATTTTAATTTAGAAATCAAATCCTGCGAAGGAAGGTCCGCTCACGAAAACAAGGTGCATGCACTGCACCGGATGCAGATGGCGCTCGCCCTGCAAGTCCGCGAAACTCCTGCCAACCCCGAAATGCCATTTCCGGGAAGCAACGGGCACCTGCAACCGAGCAACGCCCTTTTTCCGCTGTTCGTCGCGCACGTGTTCGACATCATGGCGACCAAGAACGGCGACACCAAGGCCGCAGCGGCCGCTTTCGGGCTCACCCCGAGCGCCCTCGTGAAAATTCTCCGACAGGACAAATCCTGCGCCACCAAGCTGCAAGGCAACCGCAAGCAAAACGGTCAGAAACCGCTTAAAATATAAAGCATTGTTAAGGCGAGTCATCCTGGAGCGTGTCATCCTCGAAGCGTAGCGGAGGGGAGACGGGATCCAGAGCAGCACGCCGTGTTAAAATAAAATTACAGAGAAAGTCAGGGTAAAATCCATACGATTTCTTTGAAACTTACGTGTATAGAGTAGGACATCTCAACCAACGGAGGTAAAATGAGTCCTATTCTGAAAAAACACGTTCCCCTCGCCGCCCTGTTCCTGTGCGCCTGCACCCTCTGGAACTGCGGCAACCACTCCACCGATTCCACTACCGCAAGCGCAACGGTCGAAGGCAACACCGCCAATGTTTCGCTCCGCCTGGACTACAGCACCCCGCCGCTCCTGGACAGCCTCGTGCTGGACTGCTACGGCACCGATACGCTGCATTACGTACATTCCGCCGACAACGCGAACTTCAGCCTGGAGCTTTTCCCGAGCGACAGCTGGAACTTCAAGGCGAAGATCTACGCAAACGGCGCCCTGATGCAGATGGGCGAACTGGAGACCAAGCTCTCGGCAGGAACCGCCGTGAACCTGTCGATCCAGATGCACCCGGTCGTAGGGTTCGTCTTCGTAGAAATCCCGCTCGGGCTCAAGAACGACGCGGGCATCACGAGCGGCTCGATGAAGCTGAAATCGGCAACCGACCAGTACGAAATCCCCATGGAACAGACCGTCGACGGCGCCGTCTTCAAGAGTGACATGCTCAAGCTCGGTTGCGAATACGAGATGGAAATTCTTCTTTTCAACCAGGAAGGAAAGGCCGTCTACAGTGTTTCGGACAAGTTCACCCTCACCGAAGACAGCCCCGTCCCAGAACTCACGCTGAACTCGCTCCGCAGCCAGGTCGCACTCGCCATCAAGGCCGCCGAGGAACGCCGCGTCGAGATCACGATTCCCCTGAAGGCTGGCTACCGCAGGCCCCAGGTGGACGACCTGCTGATTACGGAATTCTACGCCGGGGCATCCAAGAGCGATACGACCCAGTATGAATTCATTGAAATCTACAACGGAAGCACCGACACGCTGATCCTGGACGACTGCGCCATCGGAGCCACGAGTTCCGGTTCTATCCGCTACCTGCCCCTGACCATCAGCGAAATCGCCCCACGTCAGGTGCTGGTCCTAGGAGACGCCACCAAGGACATCACGCCGCCCCTCCATGTCAACACGGAAAGCTGGAACGACATCACCAATACGAAAGGGAGCATCGTTCTCAAGTGTGACGGCGAAACGCTCGATTCGCTGTACTACGCGACCGAGCCCGACTCGCTACACGCAAACGTAGTGCCCAGTGCAGGCTCCAAAAGCAACACCAGCACGCAGCTTGACCTTGAACAATGGAAAAGCCGTAGGGATTCTACGGCCTGGAGTCTCGGAAAACCCACCCCTGGTGAGTTGAATTAGGCATGAATCTGCGTATTGGCGCGTTCGACATCGAACAGCCTACGCAGAAGTTCCGTACGCATCGGATCGCGTTCTTCGGGAAGCGTCAGGGGACCCATGTTGATAGCAACGAGGATCGAGCCCGGATAGTTGTTAGCGCTCTTGATAAAGTCGCTCGAAGAAACGCCTTCGGTGTAGAAATCCACGACAAAAGTATCCCAGTCGTCGTTTTCGAGCTGTTCCTGGGCTTCGGCTTCGGTCTTGACCGCCTTGATGGTGGCACCCACCAGAAGGTCCGTCAGCACTTCGAGGCAAGCATCGCGGTGGGAATCGTCTTCTTCCCAGATCAAGATGCGGCGGTCGCTGTAGTCGCGGACTTGGGGAGCCTGGTTGAGGCTTTCTTCAGAATCGAACATCTGAAGGGCGGCTTCGTCCATTTCTTCATCATCAAAATTATCGAGTTCTTTTGCCATAGTACCCCAAATATAGTAAACTTGGGGCAAAAACATTGCCATAATCGGTTAGAATTTCTAAATTTGCGCCCAAAAATAAACGCTAATCAAAAGAGCCATTATGGATACATCTAAAATCAGAAACGTCGCCATTATCGCCCACGTTGACCACGGTAAGACCACCCTGGTGGACCAGCTGCTCAAGCAGTGCGGAACCTTCCACGAAAACGAGGAAGTGAACGAACGCGTGATGGACTCCGACAACCTGGAACGCGAACGCGGCATCACCATCCTTTCCAAGAACACGAGCGTCATGTACAAGGGCTACCGCGTGAACATCGTCGATACCCCGGGGCACGCCGACTTCGGTGGCCAGGTGGAACGCGTTCTCGGTACGGTGGACGGCGTTATCCTGGTAGTGGACGCATTCGAAGGCCCCATGGCCCAGACCCGTTTCGTGACCCAGAAGGCCCTTGAAATGGGACTTATTCCTATCGTCGTCGTGAACAAGATCGACCGCGACGGCTGCAACCCGCACGCCGCTCTCGACAAGGTGTTCGACCTGTTCTGCGAACTCGACGCCAACGAACAGCAGCTCGACTTCGACAAGGTGTTCGGTTCTGGCCGTAAGGGCATCTGCAAGGCCGAAATGGAAGACCCCGATGGCGACTTCCACATTTTGATGGACAAGATTATCGAACGCATCCCGGCCCCGAAGGGCGATCCGAATGCAGAACCGCTCATGCAGATCGCTTCCCTCGAATACTCGGGCTTCCTTGGCCGCTTGGCCGTGGGCCGCGTGCAGCAGGGTACGTTCAAGCCGAACATGACCGTTGCCCAGGCTACGAGCGACGGCAAGGTGAAGAACATCCGTATCCAGAAGATTCTGCGCTACGAAGGCCTGACCCCACAGCCGATCGAAGAAGCGGGTCCGGGCGACATCATCTTGATTGCCGGTCTCGACAACTTCGACATCGGTGATACCCTTTCTTCGACGAACAATCCGGTGCATCTCCCCCGCATCCACATTGACCCGCCGACCATATCCATGCTCTTCACCGTGAACACCTCGCCCTTGGCCGGTAAGTACGGTGGCAAGTTCATGACGGGTAACCAGCTCCAGGAACGTCTGGAACGCGCCCACATGGCCGACCCCGCCCTCTTGGTCGAAAAGGTCAACGGCGCCTCCACCTTCAAGGTGTCCGGCCGTGGCATTCTCCACTTGACCATCCTCGTCGAAAATATGCGTCGTGAACTCTATGAATTCACCATCGGCTCTCCGCAGGTGATTTTCAAGAACGACGAAAACGGCAAGCTCCTCGAACCGATCGAAGAATTCAAGGTCGAAGTGCCGAACGAATTCAGCGGCGCCTGCATCCAGGAAATCAACACCCGTAAGGGCGAAATGGTCAACATGACCACCGACGAAAATGACCGCGTCACTCTCGAATACCTCGTTCCGAGCCGTGGCCTTATCGGTATCCGTCCGAAGCTCCTTTCCCTTTCCAAGGGTTATGCCGTCAGCCAGTCCATCTTCAAGGATTACGAACCGTACAAGGGCGAAATTCCGGCCCGCGTGAACGGCGTGCTCATTGCGAAGGAACCGGGCGAAGCTGCAAGCTATGCTCTTTCCAACCTGGAAGACCGCGGTTACCTCATCATCGGACCGGGTGCCGAAGTTTATCCGGGCATGATCGTGGGTGAACACAACCGCGACGTCGACATCATCGTGAACGTCACCAAGGGTAAGCACCTTACCAACATGCGTTCCAAGTCTGCCGATGACATGATCCAGCTGACACCGTACCGCCGCCTGACTCTGGAAGAATGCGTCACCTTCATCAACGAAGACGAATGCATCGAAGTCACGCCGGAAGTGCTCCGCCTCCGCAAGACCGAGCTCGACCCGATCAAGCGTAAGCAGCTCTCCAAGCGCCCTGCAGAGGAAGACTAATCGTCATTCTGGAGAGGCGAAGCCTCGACGGAATCCAAAACTTAAGAAGCCCCGCACTGCGGGGCTTTTCTTGTATAAAAGGGGGAAGCCTAGGTTAAACCAAAAAACCCAAGCGGCCTTCTCCGGTTTTCAGGTATTCGTTCATGTAGTCCTTGGCGATTTGGCAGGCCGTCGGTACGTCTTTGCCAAGTGCCACATTTGCAAGGATTGCCGAGCTGAGCACGCAGCCGGTGCCGTGCTTGCCTTTACCGGGGAGCCTCGGGCTCGTAAACTTGAACTGCTGATCCTTGTACCACAAGGTATCAACCGATTCCTTGCCACGGGCGTGTCCGCCCTTCAGGAGCACCGCAAAATCGTGCCCCATGCGAATCTGTCCGCGGGACTCAGCTAGTCCCAAACCCAGGTAGGCAAATTCATCCTGATTCGGCGTCACCAAATCAATCGAATTCATGATGGGCAGGAACTTTTCAGCATCGCGCATAAAGTGGAAACCTGCGCTAGCACTTGCAATCGGATCCCACACGATAAATGCATCCGGGGACTTTTCGCGAACAAATTCTACAATGCGCTTGAGCACGCGGGCCTTTTCGACAAGACCGATCTTGACATACTTGAAGGTATGCTTCTTGAACAGCGTCTCGAGTTGCGCCTCGATGCGGTCCCAAATGACCCAGCCCGGCGCCACGAATTCGTCTTCGTTCTGCTGCGTGAGCGCGGTGCAGACCGCCTGACCATACACGCCGAAATGCGCCATCGTCTTGATGTCCGAAATAAAGCCTGCCCCTGCCGAACCGTCAAAGCCGGCAATCGTCAGCGCATGAATAAGTTTTTCACCCATATTACCCATTCCCTTTTTTGCCGCGACGCAATCCTTAAGCTATGTTTAGGCTCTGCTCGCGGATACACTCGACTTCGTTCTTGAGTTCAATGGCGAGCGCGGCGATGTCGGCACTCTGGCACTTGGTGCCGAGGGTGTTGGCTTCGCGGCCCATTTCCTGCAGAATAAATCCGAGGTTCTTGCCCTGGGCGCCGCCTTCCTTGAGGGCATTCAGGAACAGTTTGTTGTGGCTGCGGAATCTCGTGATTTCTTCGTGGATGTCGAGCTTATCGGCCATGATGCAGGCTTCCTGCAGCAGGCGGACGTCGTCAATTTCGGAATCCTTCAGGAGCACGTTGATGCGTTCCTTGAACTTGTCCTTCCACACTTCGATTCGCTGCGGATCGAGAACTTCAATCTTGTCGAGGACAGCGTTCAGGTGGTTCACGCGACCCTCGAGGTCGCGAGCGAGGTTGGCACCTTCCTTGGCGCGCATTTCATTCACCTGGTCGAGCGCCTTGTCGAGTTCTGCGGCCAAATGCTTTTCAAGCGCATCGGAATCCGCATCGGCATCGGTAAACTGCAAAACTTCGGGGAGCGCAAGCACATGTTCCAACTTGATTTCGCCAGCAACGCCGAACTTTTCCTGCATCTTGCGGGTGATATCGACGAACTTCGCGATGGCGGCCTCATTGTAGGAGACGGGAATGTTGCCGCCCGTACCCGCACCAAGCGTCACACTAAAGATGACCGAGCCGCGAACCAGCTTGTCCTTAATCTGATTCTTGAAACTGTTCTCGAGGTAGGCCAGGTTCTTGGGCAGCTTGCAAGAGATGTCCAAAAAACGGTTGTTCACGCTGCGGACTTCAATCACGCAGCTTGCACCCTGGTACATGGACTCGCTCTTTCCAAACCCCGTCATCGATAAAATAGCCATAATTAACCTTTTTTAAATCACTTCTTACTTACCTATACGACCGTTCGCTCTTTCATCGCTCACTCTCGCAATCATCCCAAACTTTACGTTTGGGACTTTTTGCTCACCTATAACGACCGTTCGCTCTTTCATCGCTCACTCTCGCAATTATCCCAAACTTTACGTTTGGGACTTTTTGCTCACCATGGCAATCACGTGTTCAGCACCGAAGGTCGTGAGGCCGATCGCCGTCAGGAACTTGCTGAACTTGTGTTCGTTCTGGTAATGAATGGTTTCGACTTTCAAGCCTTCCTTTTCACAAAGAGTATAGAAATCTTTGAGCGTGAGCACACGGATGTTCGGCGTATCATACCATTCATAAGGCAATTCCTTGGACTTCGGCATGCGTCCACGCAGCATCAGGCTTCCGCGAGTCGTCCAGTGGCCGAAATTCGGGAAGGTCACAATCGCACGCTTGGCCACACGCAAAAGTTCGTTCAGCAGGGCCACCGGGTCACGAATTTCCTGGATGGTGCGGTTGATAATCGCATAATCAAAGCTTCCGTCCTTGAAATCGCGGACGCCACTTTCGTCAAGGTCGCGCTGGATTACGGGAATGTCGTTTTCAAGGCAATCCATGATGCTCTTGAAGTTGCGTTCAATACCGAGCACCTCGACATGCTTTTTCTTGTTCAAGTAGTCCAGAAGTTCGCCGTTACCGCAGCCGAGGTCAAGCACCTTGCTATTCTCCTTGACAAGGCTTCCGATGTAGTCGAAGTCTTCGGTGTCGTGGAATACCGGCATCACCTGCGTATCCGTCGCGGTCGGGATAATTTTACTGTCGAGGAAACGGCCCACGGCCTTTCCGAGGTCGCCGACTTCAATAAGGAACCCGTCGTGACCGAACTGCGTATCGAGTTCGAGGCTCGTCACCACCTTACCCGCGTTCAAGAGCGCACTCGTGATGCGACGCGATTCATGCGGCGGGAAAAGCCAGTCGGTACTCAAGTTCACGTTCAAGAATTCGGCCTTCACGCCCTTGAAAGCATTTTCCAAGGAACCGTATTCCGTCTCAAGGTCAAAACTGTCGGTAGCATGCGCAATGTGCAGATAGCTATTCGCATCAAAGCGGTCCACGAACTTCGCACCCTGGTAACGCAGGTAGCTTTCAAGCGGAAGATCCAGATCGAACGGGGTGCTGTAAGTCACCGCGTGGCTTCTGCTTTCCTGATCCTGGGCACGCTTGAACTTCTGTTCCATGCCCACGGCACTGAGGTAAGTAATGTGCGCCAACTTGCGAGCATTCGAAAGACCGACATCAGGGTGAGCCGATTCGTAGTAGTCGCCACCGTTAAAATTCGGGTCCTGCGTAATCACGTCACGGGCGACGATTTCAAAACCGAGCGCCTGGCTGCTGAAACGCGGAGAGCTTGCAATCACAATGCATCGACGCACGAGATCCGGGTAGTAAATGGCCCATTTCATCGCCTGGAAACCACCCATGGAACCGCCGATTACGCAGCAAAGCTGATCGATGCCGAGGCCCTTGGCGAGTTCACGCTGGGCATTCACCATGTCGCCGATGGTAATCATCGGGAAAGTGCTACCGTAAGGCTTGCCCGTGCGGGGGTTGATGCTAGCCGGGCCCGTAGAGCCCTTGCAGCCGCCCAGAATGTTGCTACAGACAACAAAGAACTTGTCCGTATCGACCGGTTTTCCGGGGCCAATCAGGGCATCCCACCAACCGGGTTTCTTATCGTTTTCGGTATAGTATCCTGCCACGTGGGCATCTGCCGTCAACGGGGAACACACCCAGACAACGTTGCTCTTGTCCGCGTTCAAGGTTCCGTACGTTTCGTAACGGATCGTCAGCGCCGGGAGGGTCTTACCATTCTCCAACTTGAAGCCCTGTTCACCATAATCCTTTTCAAAGGTCTGGGGAACTACGGGACCAACGCTGTTTTTATGCAAAAATTCACTCATATGCGAAAATTTAGAAAAAATGGGCAAAACACGTAGATTTTACCGAGGATAAGCCACAAGTAAAACCCCTTACGCGCGCAAGCTATAGATAAAACCTATAGCAAGCTATAAGAACATATTTTAGCGGACGAATTCCTACTCAACCACGAAGTGTACGACTTCCGAACCCACCTTGGCAAAATAGGTTCCAGAACGGGGCATGTCCAGCACAACATCGTGAGCAAAGGCCTTTCCAAAAGAAACCCTCACCCCCTGGGCATCAACAATGGAATAGTCAAAACGATTCCGTTCCGACTTCAACAGAACACGGCGTCCCGCCACTTCAACGTGAACATTTTTCAAGCCCGCCTGGGCCACACGTTCTAATCCCCAAATAATATTCCGACGCTTGTATTTCAGGTGCAAAACCGTATCAGAAACAACGTGCAAATAAAGATTATACTTTATCGGGAATTTATTCCCATAATCGTCGTACCAGTAATCGGCAACATATTCATTGTCACGTTCACCTTCAGAAATAGGAATCGAATCAAGCCCTTCAACCGTAAGTTCCCTGTAGAGCGTCGAATCCACCGATTCATACAACCTAACGAGATAGATATTTCGAGTAGAATCGTACATGGCATAGATACTCTGGTCCATATTCACAGCATCAACTTTTCGGTCCCAGCCCTTGAAAGTATACGTGTATCCGGCCGACTTTGCAAGTTCGGGATCCTTTCCTGGATAAACCGCCTTGCCACCATTTTCGACAGAATCGCAAGCCAATTTCGTTTTTAAGAGATCTCCGTTATAGTAACAAACTAACCACTTGATTTGAGGAGGTTCGTCCGTAAACTTGGCGAAAACAGAATCATCTGCATTGAATTTGGAATCCGGAGTAATTCTCTTACCCGTCTTGGTAAACCAACCTGCAAAATAGGAACCCTCGGGAACATCGATGTTCGTAGGAACAGACACGGATCCGTCGAAACGCGTAAACATGTCATATGTCTGTTCATCCCCTTTGAAAACAACCCTACGGATTGGCTGGTGTTCTGCATCCGCAAAAACAGGATACCCTCCATAACGGGTCCATCTTTCCGAGCTTTCCGCCGCACCATTCTGGGTATTCAGCACCCACGCAAACCAATCCGTTTTCATTTCCTTGGTCGTAAGCGCGTCATAATAGCTAACCGTCGAAGTATCCTTGTTGAATGCAGGAATATCATCCTTATTTTTTCCAGTACCGAACAGGCTCTTGATGAGGGAAGAATCGTAATAGCAGTTTTCTACGATGGCATAATTCGTGTCGCCAATGCCGTAGGCACTCGTGATTCCAGCTATAGCATAGCTGTTTTTCACCTCGCCCATTCTATTGGCATAATCGTATCGGCCGCTCATATTCTTTGCGACAATACCACCTGCAGAATTGCCCCACGAATCCTTCTCGATTTGCATGGAGCTGTAGGTGTCCAAGACGCGACCATAGTTAATCGCCACGATTCCACCCATCTTGTTCGAGTGCGAGCCAGCACTGATATAGCCATCCGTGTGGCACATTTCAATAGTGCCCTGGTTTTGAGCCGTAATTCCACCCAACTTGGCAGAATGGCTTTCACCTTCCATATACACATCGGCATAGCAGTTCCAAATATCGCCCTTATTTTCACCCGTAATTCCGCCCAACATTCCAGTATGCGAATGCCCCAAGACAGAACCCTTTACAGAGGAGTTGCTAATAAGGCCCTTGTTAAGCCCCGTAATTCCACCGGCATGGTCCGTAATATTGGCGGCAAGGAAAATACCTTCCGCATGACAGTTGTCGATGGTTCCCAAGTTCATCGTCGTAAAAGCGCCTGCATAGACAGAATGGACATGGGTATTCACCATATTCAAGTTGCGCAGGATAGCACCATCTTCTATAAAATAAAACAACGCCGTATTTGCCGAAAATCCATAAATCGTATGGCCCTGGCCATCGAAGATTCCGTACAAGTTACCGATATAATCAAGTTTGCTATTGTAGAAACGCAACGTTGAATCCATTTGTCCATCTTCGGTCAAATAGATGTCCGTTTCAAGAACGGCATTCAGGACATGACCACCTTCGTCTCGACCAAGCGTATCCAGGAACCAACCAAATTCGTCAATAGACGTGATCACGTAAAAAGACTTGCCGTCTATTACCTTTGTCGTGGGTTCGCTAAAGGTATAGTCCCATTTAGCCGCGGCCCCAAACGCAAAGGCAAAACAGAACAAGCAACAAAATATCAAAGAAGAAATACTCTTCATTTCTAATCCTCCATTGTCTGCAATTATAACAAATTATAAAGGAAAGGCCCGCTTTCGCGGGCTCAATCTGCTAAAAAAACATTTATATCAGACCTGTCGAGGTTTTCCCGTCCAGCCCAGTTTTTCGCGGAGGGCGCCCACGAATCCCGTATGGCGCATCCGGATAAAGGTCGTCACCGACTTACTTTCGGAAAGCGTCACGATATCGTTCGGTTTCAGCACGATAGTCGTGCGACCGTCGAAAACCAAATCCAGCGGGCCATCGACCGCCGATTTCATCTGCAATTTCTTGGGAGAAAGCGACAGCACCAGCGGGCGTACCGAAAGGCTGCTCGGCGCAACAGGAGTCAGCACCACGGCAGGAGTCGCTGGGTGAATAATCGGGCCACCGGCCGCCAAGTTGTAGGCCGTAGAACCCGTCGGTGTTGAGACAAGCAGCGAATCCGCCCAGTAATCCGTAAGGGCAGTACCGTTGTAGGCAACGCTCACGTTCACCATACGCTCGGGCGCGTGCGCACGAACGTGCACCTCGTTCAGCACCGTCTGCTTGGCGACCTGCTTTTTGCCATGGTAAACGACCGCATCAATCATCATGCGCTCGCGGGTCGAAAAGTCCCCCGCAAACAGGCTATCCAAGGTCTGTGTAAGGTCCTCTACACGCGTCTCCGCCAAAAATCCGACTCGACCTGCGTTCACGCCCAGAATGGGCGTGTCATGCCCGAGCGCCATATGCGCCGCCGAAAGCACCGTGCCGTCCCCGCCGATAGCAAGCAGCAAGTCCGACTTGCAAAGAGCACTTTCCTTGACCACCTTGATCGGCTTACGGGCGATTCCCTTCAGGTTTTCCAGAGCGCAAAATTTCACCTGCGGATGCGCCGTCGCCCACGCCGAAATCACGTCGAGCGCAAGCGCCAAATCAGGGCTCTTGTCTTTCCAGCCCACGATGCCAATTGTCCGAAAGTGAAAGTCCTTTTTCATCCTACGATTCCTCCGGCTTTGCCGTCGCCATTTCAAGCATCTGACCAAGCTTCTGCAACACGCCCGGATAAGTGCGTTCCACCAGTTCCACATTCGCTACGGGTTCGTCGTTTTCGAGCGCCATTGAAAGCACCGAAAGGGCGAGACCATTCTCCGGCGCCTCACCCCCGTCAAAGTCGCTTCCGTTCACGATCGTTTCTAGTCCGCGAATGACGAGGCCGTCATCGTAGACACCGACTTCCGCGCCAGTCTTGCGAAGGTTTTCGGCGAGAGCTTCATTGCGCGCCCGCATTTCCTTGCGGATTTCCTTCGGAATCCGAAGGATCGTTTCGCCCTCGGCGAAACAGGCCGCCACCGCCAGGAACGGGTATTCCTCAAGTCCTGTCGCTATCGTATCTTCAGAAAATCGGCGGCCCTGCAGACGCTTCCCCGATGCCAGCGGATACACCATCACGTCGCCGTAGACATCGCCAAATCGTTCGCGGCGGCTCACCGTCTCGAAATTTCCGCCCATGCGCTTCAGGCAGGTCAGCGCCCCGGCGCGCGAACTGTTCAGATCCACATTCTTCAGACAAACTTCGGTATTCTTCGGGATGCCCGCAATCGTCGTGAGTAGCACGAACGCCATCGCCTCAGTGGTATCGCCAGGAATGTAGTAGTCGCGACCGGTAATCACCTGCGTTTCCGAAAGCTCCGTGAACTGGGTACGTTCAATCTTCTGACCGCGCGCCATCATCATGCGGCGTTCCAGCTCCGTCAGCTGTTCCATGCCACGGCCTTCGTACTTGAGATTCACGCCAAAATAGGCAAGCATCTTGGTCCACTGGTCATGAACCGAGCCCTTTTCCTCAAACGAGATGTATTCGCCGCGAATCAGTGTACGCAAAAGAATTCTGTTGCGCATCACCGTCGAAATGTTCCCGAGCGAATCCTTCTTGATTGGCAAGTCTTCTGCCGCAAAGGTAAACGTGAATTTTGCCGCCTCATCGGAAACGGGCTTCACCTTGAAATACTTCTGCAACATCTCCTTGGCACGCGCAACTTTCGCTATTCCAGTCTCGTCCTCTTCGGCGGCAAACGTATAAATCTGTTCCACATCCTTCGAGGCAAGCGTCCAAAGCATCACGCAACGTGATTCGCTCATGTCCATCGGGAGCATGCTCGAAAGCGCATACTGGAAGCCCTTACCTTCGAGCACCAGCTGGTGTCCCTGCTGCACATACGAAAGCCCAAACTCCTTGAGGGCCTCGGCAAAAGGCTCAACGCCGGCAGCAAACGAAAAATCTTCGAAAACGGTACGGCCATTCACCAGGAGCGCCATCACCAGCGCAAGCTCCATGCGTTCGCGATCGGGATTTAAGATAAATTCCATTAGAGTTCCTTTAGCGTTCCTTTACATCGTAACCGAGTAGTTTCAAAATCTGGACTGCTCGGCGGGCCTCTTCGGGAGTCTTGAAGGCAAGCAGCAACGTTCCCGCAATATTCTCGCGGACCTTCATCAATTCGATATCGCGGATATTCAGGTTATTCTGGGCCAGCGGAGAAAGCACCTGCAGCAAGGCACCCGGCACATCCTTCAGGGGAACCGTAATTTCGGAGAACGCGGCGGCCGCATTCCTACCCTTTTCAAAAAGGCTCGCACGGCCTTCGTTCCCGGCCTTAAAGACCGATTCCAGCTCTCCGGCACGGTCATCGGCAGCAGGCTTTCCATCGGACACCACCTGCAAATGGTCCATGGCCTCGATCGTCTTGTCAAGCCCCTCGCGCACCTCGCGCAAGGCAAGCACCGTCTGGTCGCGATTGGTGACCGCAATATCGTGCCACATGTTCCAGCCAGAAGCGGCAATGCGCGTCATGTCCCTAAAGGCACGACCTGCGTAATGTTGGTAACTAGGCTTAACCAGGCGCTCCGGCATACTCGCCGCAAGTGTCGACGAAAGCATCTGCGGCATATGCGAAACCCACGCCATCGTCCGGTCGTGATGTTCCGGCGGAAAAACAACCGCGTTCGCCCCGACAAAAGAAATCAAGTCCAGAAGCGACTTGTAGTCGGCGTCATCCACGCCTTCGGGCGGACACACGAACCAGTAGGCATTTTCAAAAATCGACGGGTCGTTGTATTCAAGAGTACGCTTTTCGGAGCCCGCCATCGGGTGGCTTCCCACGAACACGAACGGTTTCGGAAGTTTGGCGCCCGCCTTGCAGATTTCCACCTTGGTACTGCCGATATCGCTCACCAGGATTTTCGATTGCGAAGAAAGCGCCGACAGGTCCATCTGCGCCAAATTCTCGATCGTATGCAAGATATGCAGAATCGGGGCGCACAGCAAGATCATATCGGAGCTAGGCACCCAGTCCTTGATTTCGTCATAGCCGAAAAATTCGTCAGCAAGTCCCAGTTCCTTGGCACGCGAAAGTGTCGCGGGACTGCTCACCGCACGCACCACCGTAGGCAATTTTGCCTGCTTGATAGCAGCGGCAACGGAACTCGCCAGAAGTCCAAATCCAACGAAGGTGATACGCATTATTCCTCCACCTTCCGGGTTTCTTGCATAATGACCCTAAAAATATTCTTGACAGACTCGGGCGAAAGCGGTCCCTTGGTCAGTGTAGACACCTTCTCGAGAACAGCATCTTCTCGCGCCGGGTCAAAAACCGGAAGTCCCTGTTCCTTCTTGAGTTTACCGATCTCGGTCGCATAAGACGCCCGCTTGTTCAGGAGCGAAATAATCTCGTCGTTCAATTCATCGATGCGAATTCGCCAGTCTTCAATCTTCATATAGGGTAATGTAGCAAAATAGCGGATAGGGCACCAGAAACTTAAGGCCGAAGGGCACCAAAACAAAAAGCCGACCGGCACCGTGGCCAGTCAGCTCTTGAAAAAGCGCGTATTTATCGATTAGAAGATAAAGGCTACGCCAACATGCGGAACCACATTGATTCCGGAGAAGAGGTAGCTGATTCCCCAGCTGTCATCGCTATAATCGTCATCACGGTCATAGGAGAACGCTCCTATGCCGAACAGGTTCGTCGTCACGTCGACACCGGCAATAATGCCAAAATTATCCGTCAAGCGGCGACCGACGATAAAGTCGCCTCCCAGCAGCACGTCAAAGACGAATGTGGATAATTCATAACCCCTATAATCATCATTTTCAACCATCTTGAAATCAAGACCCATGAGGACATGCAGTGCGACAATGTTGTCGCTTGCCACGGGAGCCATACCCCAACCAAACTTCATGTTGAAGTCCATACCACTCAGGTCTAGTCCCCTTCCATTAGCAAATCTCCCTTCAGGTTGCATTTCGCCTGTGACATAGCCCAAGGTCAAGCCGAACACAGAAGAGTAACCGCTTTCGTTCACACGGTAACGGGTCCAGCTGAATTCATAGCCAATGGAGCTCCAGTCAGCATCACCGGGACCATCACTGTTCATGTCCCAGGTTTCGTGTTCAAAAGGAAGGACGAAGTTGAGCGTCTGCAAAGACATACCCGACTTCTGCTTGGGCTGGGGTGCAGTAGCAATACCACCGCCAGACATAGCATATGCCTGTTGCGGCTGGGCGTAGCCATTGTTGTACTGCTGTGGCTGACCGTAACCCTGCTGCGGCTGGGCATAGCCATTGTTGTACTGTTGCGGCTGACCGTAACCCTGCTGAGGCTGGGCATAGCCGTTGTTGTACTGTTGCGGCTGACCATACCCCTGTTGCGGCTGGGCATAGCCGTTGTTGTACTGCTGCGGCTGGCCGTAACCCTGCTGAGGCTGGGCGTAACCGTTGTTATACTGCTGCGGCTGGCCATACCCCTGTTGCGGCTGGGCGTAACCGTTGTTGTACTGCTGCGGTTGCGCGTACCCCTGCTGCGGCTGGGCATATTCGGCATAGCCATCATTCTGTGCAAAAGCGGAAAGTGCCAAGGACAGAACCGTCGCAAGCATCATTTTCTTCTTCATATTCACTCCTGTGAGCCAAATTAAATTATACGGCACGAATATAACATTTTTTTCTTACATCGTTCAAAAAAGATTACACTTTCGGACGATTTATATTCAATGCTTGCTAGAATGACGATTTTCAGTGACGGACATCAACCGAATACTCGTCAAAAGCATCCTTGTTCGCATAAAGGTCACTGCCACGCCAGTCAAAAAGGGCGCTACCCCACTCTCCATACAAGGTCGGCTCCCAGAAAAACGCGCCTATCCAGCGGTCTAGGCCCCGTACCATTTCATCGGTACGGCGGCGGGAGCCGTCATAATTGTAGTGATTTTTCGCATCGCCACCGTTGTATTCGGCCACGATAAATTCAAGATCCGGGTATTCCGAAGCAAGACTCTCAAACAACCCTTGCCAGCTGTCAGGCTGTCCGTCGCCATAAGCCGTATAGGCCGAAAAACCCATCACATCGGCAGGGACCTTCTGGTTCTTGAAAATTTCAGTCATCCACCAGTTCACGGTTGACGTCTTGTGAATGCCCTCGATATGAAGTACCGTCTTGATATTCTGCGAAACCGCCTTGACTGCGCGGATTCCCGCCTTAAAGTACTTAGCCGCATTCGCCTTTCCGCTAGATGTTCCCATATCACCGTTGATGCTCGTCGGAGCCTTGTCTACATTTTTCCCCCAACAGTTTGTGCTGCTGTTAGGCACATGAATCATAATGCCCGGGGTAGTCTCGTTTCCAATTTGCACCAAGTCGGGGGTCGCATTTACCTGCTTGAGCGTGCTTACCAAGTCGTAAGTGTAAGCATAAACGGAATCCGCAAGAGCATCGGAGCTCTGAACGCTACGCCACCGGCTCGGAATAATTTGCTTGCCCGGATCAGCCCAGTTGTCGCTATAATGAATGTCGAGGAGGAAAGCCATTCCCGCCGCCTTCACCTTTTGGGCATAGGCAACGACATGCTCCTTGTCGGCATAGGCCTCGGCATCGTGTTCGCAGCCTTGCGCCGCATAACCATACTGAGCCTTAGGCGAAACAAATGTCTTTAGGCGAATGGCGTTGAAGCCGTGATTCTTGAGCAGTGAAAAAATATCCTTTTCCGTTCCGTCGACATCGTAGAATTTCGCACCGAAGCGTTCATACTCCTGCACCGTAGAAATGTCCGCGCCACGATAGAAGCTGAAATCAAGCGGCGGTTCCGCAGATGAAGAAGGCGGTTGCGACGCGGAAGATTGAGGAGGCCGCGACGCAGAAGAATGTGGCGGTTTCGAATCCGAGGAATGCGGAGGGAGCATCGCCGAGGAAAGCTCACGCCCAAAAGAGGCGCGAGGATCCGACGCCGAAGAAGCAGGCAAAAGGGTAAACGAAGAAGTCGGCCAAGCCGCTGAAGAAAGCGTTTGCGAGAAATCCGCAGAAGAAAGCGTTGCATCAGGAGACGATAGCGAAAAGTCTGCCGAAGAACTAGCCGATAGATCTAAAGGAATCGTGTCCCGCTGAACACTCGCCGAAGACTGAACCACCTCGTAATCAAAGTCAGCCACGCTGCCGGAATCACCGCCACAGGCCTGCAAGCCCATAAATGACGCTACGGCAAGGCTCAGGGCACACGCCGCCCCTTTTTCTATATAACCCTTTTGATATCCCATACCCTAAATTTAAGCAAAAAAAGAATTAACGTTCCTGTTAAAATTGTAAATTTAGCGTATGGAACTGTGGAATCTGCTAACAACCGAAAGAGTTCAGGACTTTATCGAAGAAGCCGCATCTAAGAGAATGGATGCCCTCCAGATTTCGACCCGACTGAACAAGGACGGTTTCAGCAACGAAGAACGCGCCGCCATTATGGACTATATGGCGCTAGTTCCCAAATTCCGCGACAAGTTCTTTGACGACAAGGAACGCAAAGGAAAATTCCTGCTCTGCGACAGGCTCGCCCTGGAACAGAGTACCGCAAAGGATATCGGACGCTGGAAGGCGAACCTCTGGCCCAGCGAAGGTTCTGTAAACGATTTATGCTGTGGCATGGGAGGCGACAGCTTATTTCTCCCCCATTCGCTAAAGATTACCGGGGTGGATCTCGACGAAAACCGTCTCGCCATGTACCGCTACAACATGCTCACCCTCGGAAAGGACGTCAACACGCTCTGCGCGGATGTGCGCTCGGTCGATAATTCGGCAGACTATTTCACTATCGACCCAGCCCGCCGCGCGCTCGAAGGAGAAAACCAGCGCGACCTGCGCAACCTGACCCCTACGCTCGAAGAAGTCATCGAAATCAGCAAACGCTACAAGGGCGGCATGGCGAAGCTTCCGCCCGGCTACCCGCCGGCAGAAATTCCCGACGGAACCGAGATTCTTTATTTAGGCGGTCACAGCGACTGCCGCGAATGCCTCGTACTGTTCGGCGCGCTCGCCAAGAACCCGGACACCGTCCGCGCCGTCATCATCGGCAAATCAGGCGAAATACTTGCCGAATGGAACCGGGGGCGCGACCGTTCCACCGAAACGCTAGACGAAGACCTTCAGGAAAAGCTCGACAAGAACGACAGCCTCGAAGGCAAGGATCGCACCTACCGCACCGCAACCAGCAAGAGCGACCTTCCGCTCGGAGAACTCGACAAGTATATCGCCGAGCCTGCACCGGTCCTAATCCGCAGTCACCTCTTTAACGCAGCGGCCCTCGCCTGCGACCCGAACGCGCACCTGATTTCAGAAGGTATCGCCTACGTCACCAGTAGTATGCCCCTCCCCGCACCGGGTTTCGCCTGCTACGAAGTTCTCGCCCACGCAGAAATTGCGACGGGCGCCGTCCGCGCGATGCTCAAGGAACACGATATCGGCAAAATCACGCTCAAGCTCCGCGGCGTTAAACTTGATCCCGATGCAGAAATCAAGCGTCTCAAGCCCAAGGGAAAAGAATCCGCTACACTTTTTTATACCCGCGCCTATGGTGAAAAAATCGCCATACTCGCGAAGAAGGTAACAAATGACCGTTAAACTCGAAGAATCCTGGCTGAACCTGCTCGCCGACCAATTCGAGCAGCCCTACTTCAAGCAAATCAAAGAAAAACTGATGCAAGAAAAGGCAGAACACCATGTGGTGTACCCGCCGGGATCCCAAATTTTTGCAGCACTCGATTTTTGCCCAGTCGACAAGGTCAAGGCGGTCATTATCGGGCAGGACCCCTACCACAATCCGGGACAGGCACATGGGCTCTGCTTCTCGGTGCCCCTAGGAATTCAGCCGCCACCCTCGCTCATCAACATTTTCCAGGAACTGCACGACGACCTGGGAATCAATCCGCCCCCGCACGGGAACCTTGAAAGCTGGGCTCACCAGGGAATTCTCCTGCTGAACGCCTCGCTTACCGTACGCGCCCACATGGCGGCAAGCCACGCAGGAATCGGCTGGCAGCAATTTACAGACACCATCATCAAGCGCCTGTCCGAAACCCGCGAAAACCTGGTATTCCTGCTCTGGGGCAGCTTCGCCATCAAGAAACAGGAACTGGTCGCGAAAAACCGTGGGCACCTGATATTAACCGCCCCGCACCCCAGCCCGCTTTCCGCCTATCGCGGTTTCTTTGGATGCAAACATTTCAGCAAGGCGAACGAATATCTAAAAAGCAAGGGCCTCGAGCCCATTGACTGGAGCATTAAATAGACTAAAGAACGGACCATTGGTCCTACAGACGAAAGACGATAGGTTAATTCAAAAAAATTTACTAATCATTTTTCTATATTAAATAACATGAATCGCAAGAATACATTTGGCCGTTTATTGCTGTTTATTGTGCTGGGCCTGATTATCGGCGGAATCCTGGGCGAATGCCTCGGGGTGCTGTTCGGCCAGCTTGGCGAACTGATGAACGCGGGTGGATACAACAACGTGGTCCACAACTTCTTCGTGTCGTCGTTCAATTTCAACATCGGTTTTGGCGACAAGCCCGAGCCCGTGGTTCTTGACCTCTACCTCGTCAAGCTCGCCCTCGGTTTTGGCATCAAACTGAACGTGGTCAGTGTCATCGGCATGATTATCGGCATCTACATTATGAAATGGTCCGGAGAAAGGTAATGTTTACTATTGACGAACTTCAAGCTAAGTTGGCTGGCGGCGCTACCGCTGTTTCGCTCGCCGAAGAATCTCTTAATAAGATTGAATCTACCAAGAATTTGAACGCCTACATTAGCGTATTGAACGAACGCGCCCTGCAGAAGGCCGCCGAATCGGACAAGCGCCGTGCCGAAGGCAAGACACTGGGCGCCCTCGACGGAATCCCCGTCGCCGTGAAGGACAATATGTGCATCGAAGGCACTCGCACCACGGCCGCCTCCAAGATTCTTGAAAACTTTGTCGCCCCCTACACCGCAACCGCTATCGAAAAGCTCGAAGCCGCCGGTGCAATTATCGTCGGCAAGACGAACATGGACGAATTCGCCATGGGTTCGAGCAACGAGACCTCCTACTTCGGTAAGGTCGTGAACCCGCTCGACGAGTCACGCGTTCCGGGTGGTTCCAGCGGCGGTTCGGCCGTAGCCGTGGCCAGTGGCACGGTCGCCTGTGCGCTCGGCTCCGACACCGGTGGTTCCATTCGTCAGCCCGCCGCCTGCACAGGCGTTGTGGGCTTAAAGCCCACCTACGGCCGCGTCTCCCGTTACGGTCTCTTGGCTTACGCTAGTTCCTTGGACCAGATCGGCCCCTTCGGTGCAACCGTTAAGGATACCGCCACCCTCCTCGGCGCTATCTGCGGCATCGACCCGCATGACAACACCACCAGCACTCGCCCGACCGAAGACTTTACCGCCAAGCTTGATGCCGGCGTCAAGGGCAAGGTGATCGGCGTCCCGAAGGAATACTTCGGCGAAGGTCTCGATCCCGAATGCAAGGCTGCTATCGAAGGCATGCTGAAGAAACTCGAAGCCGAAGGCGCCACCCTCAAGGAAATCAGCCTTCCGCACATCAGCTACGCCGTGTCCAGCTACTACATCATCGCAACCGCCGAAGCAAGTTCGAACCTTTCCCGCTACGACGGCGTTCGCTACGGCTACCGCAGCAAAGAAGCCCGCAAACTCTTTGACCTGTACGCCAAGTCCCGCAGCGAAGGTTTCGGCAAGGAAGTCCAGCGCCGTATTCTCCTCGGCAGCTACGTGCTTTCCGCAGGCTTCTACGACGCCTACTATGTGCAGGCCCAGAAGGTCCGTCGCCTGATTACCGACGACTTCAACAAGGCATTCGAAAGCTGCGACGTAATCGCAAGCCCCACGATGCCGGGACTCCCGCTCAAGTGCGGTATGAACGAATCCGACCCGATGGCTGTTTACCTCAGCGACATCTACACCGTGAGCCTGAACCTTTCGGGCCTCCCGGGCGTAAGCGTGCCGTGCGGCATGGCCGGTGGACTCCCCGTGGGTCTCCAGTGGATCGGCAAGCCGTTTATGGAAGCCGACCTGCTCAGCGTCGCCGCTGCAACCGAGGCCTTGAACAAGTAATACTTCAACGAGCCACCCAAACGCAGGCTCCATCATACAATTCCTTTTCAGGATTTGTTCTTCGGAACAAGTCCTTTTTTGCAAAGAAAAAATCATCTTGTCAAACAAGCAATTTATCGGAAATTCAAAAACTCATCCTTGAAACAAAGTCAACTCTTTTTTAGATATGGGATATGCTATTCGGACACCTTTCAAAATTATTCGCAACGATTCTCGTTCTATGCGGAGCACTATTTGCACAGCAGATCGACTCGGTTAAAATTGCGGCCATACCCGACAGCATCCGCGAAAAATTGAAGGACGAAGACGCTGTTTTCAGCATCGAAGAGGCCAGGATTCTTCGCACCGCCATTTTAGGCGATTCAGTCATTATGGAACGCGAAAAAGACACCCTTGTCGTGCCTAAGGACAGCCTCTATGGCACCCACGTAAACCCATTAATCGTATCAGCCGAAGTTCTCGGTCAAAACGCGATCGTTTGGGCATGGGATTATTATGTCCTTGATAAAGACTATGCGCACACGGGTCCAAGTTACTGGAAAAGGAACTTTCGCGAAGGCTGGAAATGGGATCATAATCACTGGGCCATCAACTTTTACGGTCACCCTTACCAAGGTTCTATGTACTATGCCGCCGCAAGAGGCAGCGGTTACGGATTTTACAGCAGCCTGCTATTTGCCGCACTCGGCAGCTCCACCTGGGAAATGTTCTGCGAAACGGAATATCCCGCCCCGAACGACCTTATTTCTACATCGATCGCGGGTTCCATGTTCGGCGAAGCCCTCTACAGACTTTCACGAGCAGCCTACAACAAGCCGGGCGCACCCTGGTACAGACAGTTAGCCGCATTCGTGCTTGAACCTGCCGGATATGTTCAACGGAAAGCGTTTGGCAATCGCGACTTTTACACGGGATGGGTTCCCATCGAACTCGCCGTTGCGACAGGCATGGGATCGCGATTCGGCTCTGTCTACCGCATGGGCGGCAAGCATTCCGATGAAGTTGATGCCGAATGGAACGACCGCCACGGATTCCTTGCAGTTTCCTTGGAATACGGCAAGCCCTACGCAAAAGTAAAGCGCCCCTTTGATTATTTTCAGGCCGAATTCATGAGCGAAAGCGGCTTCGAAGGAGCAGTGCTGCAACTGGACGTCATGGGAAAGCTTATCAACCGAGGCGTTCATGCACGTGGACACTGGCTGGACTTTTCCATCAACCTTGACTACGACACCTTTTACGGCGACCTCGCAACCGTCAGTACCCTGTCTTTGGGCGGAGCAATGGACATCGCGCTCTGGCTTACCCCACGCACACGTTTCCGCGTCATCAACCAACTCTATTGGATTATGCTCGGTTCAGCAGACATGGGCTACGACGACATCATCCAGGAATTCAACCCCGACTATCATCCGGATAAAGACAGCTACCAGTACAATTCCGGCGTGAAATACAGCCTCACCCTGGAAACCCTCTACAAGAACAAGTGGAAATTCTTCAGCAAGACAACCATCGACGCCATGAAAACGATTGAAGGTACCACGCCCGATTACGGCGTGACCGGTTGGGACTTCTTGCTGCTCAACAAGACCGCACTCGAATACAAGTTATTGAGTTGGATGGATATCGGCTACCGTTTCGACACCTATGTAAAAATGGCCGCCTATTCTTC
Source organism: Fibrobacterales bacterium Fibro_02 (assembly GCA_001603905.1). Taxonomy (GTDB): domain Bacteria; phylum Fibrobacterota; class Fibrobacteria; order Fibrobacterales; family Fibrobacteraceae; genus Fibrobacter. The sequence continues at coordinate 13,813 of LVAE01000006.1, read as the reverse complement.
TGACATTGCCGAACCGATGTCCCGCAAAATCCACGCCTACACCTTGTATCTGAATTTCCACCTGCTCGGTGAATAATCAATAGTTCTTTTTATAGTACAGGAGTCTATATGAACGAATCGGAAAACCGCCAAAAGGTCATTGTTCGGACAAGTATCATCGGCATCGCCGCAAACATCGTACTGTCGGCATTCAAGGCGTTCGTCGGCTTTGCAACCAACTCCATCGCCGTGACACTTGACGCAGTGAACAACCTTTCCGATGCACTGTCTTCGGTCATTACGATTGTGGGTGCAAAACTTTCGAACAAGCTCCCCGACAAAAAACATCCGCTCGGTTACGGGCGAATCGAATACCTGAGCGCGATGGTGGTCGCAGCAATCGTACTCTACGCCGGCGGCACCTCGGCGGTAGAATCGGTCAAGAAAATCATCCACCCCGAAGCAGCGGACTATTCCACGATTTCACTAGTGATTATCGCTTCGGCGGTAGTGGTAAAACTCGTGCTCGGTAAATTCGTAAAGCGACAGGGCGAACGCGTGAACTCGGGCGCGCTCGTGGCATCGGGTGCAGACGCGCTGTTCGACGCCATCCTTTCCCTCTCGGTGCTGGCCTCGGCCATCGTCTTCATTCTCACGGGCATTTCGCTTGAAGCCTACGTGGGTCTTGTGATTTCCGCTTTCATCATCAAGTCGGGCATCGGCATGCTCATCGAAACTCTGGACGACATTCTGGGCAAACGCGCTGACGGCGACCTGGTCAAAAAAATCAAGGCGCTACTCACCGAAGAACCGCAAGTCCGCGGCGCTTACGACGTCATTCTCAACAATTACGGTCCAGACAAGTTTCTCGGTTCTGTACACCTGGAACTCCCCGATACCATGACCGTCGAAGAAGTTGACGAACTCACCCGCAAGGTGCAAGCACGCGTACTCAAGGAAACCGGTGTGATTCTCACAGGCGTGGGAGTTTATTCGCACAATACCAAGAATGACGGAGCCGCCAAAATCCGCAGCAACGTCTTGAAATTGGTAAAGGAACATCCCTGGGCATTGCAACTCCACGGCTTCTACGTGAACCTTGAAGAAAAGGCTATTCGTTTTGACGTGGTCATGAACTTCGAAATCAAGCCTCAAGAAGGTCTGGACATACTCCACAAGGAAATCAGCGAAGCCTACCCCGATTACGACCTGCATATTGCAGCAGACATCGACGCATCGTAACGCCTACCAGACTGTTTCAATTCACAAGCTATCCTTGCGAAGCCGTAGGTTTATTCCAAATACACGACTTCGCCCATTTGCGGCATAAGCACGGGCTTGCCCGATTCCTGGGCGGCACGTTTCGCATTTTCCAGCGGTTCCGTGTACGAATGCTTGCTCAGGCAGAACTTGGAATGGTGAACCGTCATGTAGCGGTTCGCGCCGAGTTCCACCATTTCCTTGCCCAGGTATTCCGGCATGGTGTGGATGAGCGACCAGTCCTTATCGTACTGCCCGTTTTCAAGAATCGCCAAATCGATGTCGGTAAATTTCTTTCCGATTTTCTCGAAGTGCGGACCGTAACCCGAATCACCGCCAATCCAAACGGTGCGCTTGGGAGACTTGAACGCGAACGACGCCCACAGAGTCTTGTTCTGGTGAAGATCGCGACCCGAAAAATGCCTTGCCGGAGTCGCCGTCACGCTAAAGCCATCACCCAAGTCGGCAAATTCCCACCAGTCAAGTTCGGTAAGTTTTTCGACGGGATATTTCCAGTATTCAAAATGCTCGCCCACGCCGAGGCCAGTCACCACGCGCTTTACGCGAGGTTCCAGTTCCGTCACCACCCGGTAATCCAAGTGGTCCCAATGGTCGTGCGAAATCACTAGGTAGTCAATATCCGGCATGTCGGCGGGCTTGTAGACGTCCGTTCCCTTGAACATCTTGTTCACGAAACTCACCGGCGAGCCCTGGTAAAAAACCGGGTCCACCAACACCTTCTTTCCAGATAAATTAAGCAGGTACGAGGAATGTCCGAACCACACAATCCAATCGCGGTCCTGCGGTAGTGACTTCAGGTCGGTCTTGAGCACGTTCAATGCGGTATCGGGAACGGTCTGACTCTTGTCACCGAACAGGAAATCCTTCCACACGGCAAATACGCTCCTGTCGCCCGTCATGGTGACGGTCTCGACCTCGTTCACGAACTGTTTGCCGTCGTAATTCGGCGACTGCTTGATGCGTTCAAGGCGCTTGCCTTGCGGAATATGGCCGAAGCTCGCCTGCGATAAGAACAACACGCCCACGTCTCCCAAAATAAAAAGTACAGATAAGATAATCGCCGTAATCATGAGTTTTTTATTCTTTCTAAAACGCAAGCGAATCTTCCCTCTATCGTATAAAGTTCGTGAAGATTTTCTTTTCGGCAACGGGCTGCACGACACCCGCCTTCTTGCCCGCTTCGATGCTCTTCAGGATCCACGCCATGTTGCGGCCCAGTTCCTTCATAATCTGCACACCCTCATCGTCCTTCAGCACATCTTCCGGGCTGGAACCGTGAACCATGTTCCAATAGCGAGATGTCACCAAGGGCTGTTGCGCAAAGGTGGGGTACTTGTTCAGGGCGTCGAGCGTTGCGGTAGTGCCGGCACGGCGGGCAGAGGCAACCGTTGCGGCGGGCTTAAAGAGCAGTTCCGCTTCGGCAATGCCGTAAAGCCTGTCCAGGAACATCAGCATCTCGCCACTCGGGGATGCGTAGTACACCGGAGAGCCGTAAACGACGGCGTCGGCCGTTTTAAGGATTTCCTTGGCTTCGTGAACCACGGCGTCGGTTTCGCCCTTCAGCACGCGACCACCCACAAAGAAGATTTCCGTCTCGATGCCAGCGGCCTCGAGTTCGCCAGCCACCAGGTTCAGCGCCGTGTAGGTGCAACCCTTTTCGCGACGACTACCGTTGAATAAAATGACCTTCATCATAAACTCCTTTGTCTTTTGCCTAAAATATACAAAGAAATTATGTTATATTTCTAGGAAAAGGCAGGTAAAAAATGTCCATTGGAATTCCAGAAATAATCCTGATTGTGGTCGTGGTGCTCCTTTTGTTCGGAGCAAAGCGCATTCCTGAACTTGCTCGCTCTTTAGGCAAAGCCCAGAACGAGTACAAGAAGGCGAAAGACGCCCTGAAGGAAGAAGCCGAAGACCTGCAGAAGACTGTGGAAAAAGCCGCCGAGGCAGAAGAAAAGAAAGGCTAATGTCCTCCAAACAGGATCAAGAAGCTACGCTGATTTCGCATCTGGAAGCGCTCCGACGGGCGCTTTTGCGTTCTATTGTCGCCCTTGCCATCGGCATCGTGCCCCTTTTCCTTGTTTCGCCCTACGTTCTGGACTGGTTCTGTGAACAAATTGCCCTGCAGGGCGGCGTCACGCTCCATTACTTTTCCCCGATGGAAGTGTTCCTGCTGCAGCTCAAGATTTCTGCACTGCTGGACTGCGTGCTGTTTTCGCCCTACATCGCCTGGAACATGTGGCAGTTCGTGCTTCCCGCCCTATACGACAACGAGAAACGCTTCATCCGCTCCATCGTGGCGCTGACTAGCATGCTCTTTATCGCGGGTGTCGCGTTCTGCCTAATCGTCTGCTTCCCGCTGATTGTGCAGTTCGGCATGAGTTTTGCAAGCACGACCCTACAGCCCGTATTTGGCATCTCTAACTTGGTAACACTCGCACTTTGGCTTTCGCTTGCATTCGGATGTATGTTCCAGTTCCCGTTGGTGACCTACGCGTTTATCCGTGCGGATATCGTGAATTACGAAACCGTCTGCAGCAAGCGCCCCTACGTGGTGGTGGCAATCCTGCTGTTCGCCGCATTCCTTACTCCACCCGACATCATAAGCCAACTACTTCTGGGCGCACCGACTTACCTGCTATTTGAAGCAGGACTCTTGGCGGCCAGGCGCTTTCATGGGCGTTCCCCGGCTCATCGAGCCAAACCAATTACAAAAACGGATGTTACGAAAATTATCCAGCAGAAAAATAATTTTCCTACTAAATAATTTTTGAAATTTAGCCCTTCCTTGGACGTTCCCCGAACCTGTCTATCTAGACAATTCCCCAAATTTTATATAATTGAACATCAAGGCCCCCTCGTTTTTCCGAGGGGGCCTTTTGACGATACGTCCGTTTATTTCACGAAAATGGCGAGAAGTTTATGCGCCTCGTCGCCTTCGGCAAAACGGATTTCACCTACGGTATGGTACTCGAATCCCGAGAACTGCTGCAGATGCAGTGCCGCAAATTCACGGTCCTGCGAATAGCAGAGATTCAGGCGGAAGTTCCCGTTGTCGCCCGTTTTCGGATGGCCATTTTTTTGAACGACCGCATCCAAGGCGCTTGGAGAAGCCTCGACAATTTCCTTGACCTTTTGGCCCTCCGTAGGGCTGTAGTCCAGGCAAGTTCCCACTACGGGCGAATTCGTCTTAGTGTAGGTGACATTGGTTTTGAAACCGAAAAACTTCTTTTCGGTCTTGATATAGGGCTTGTTGAAGAGGGCGTTAGCCATCTCCATCTTGGAAATGTTTTCCATGTTCTTTCTCTTTTTTTAAAATGAATGATGTCGCGCACCCCGGCAGGGGCCGCGGCAATTTACCTGTGACTGAGTGTTCGGAGAAAGAACTTGCTAACAGAGCATTCGCTCTAGCGTATAAACGTAATACTCTTTTGATTTCTGATAAACTAGCGGCAAAGGGAAGCCGCATTGGGCGCAAACAGTTGGCCGCGCGATCTTAGTCGGAAATGGAGTAGCCTGCTTGAACGTTGCCGAACTGCGTCCGCCATAGCCTTGAAGGCTACCGCTTCGCGATGGCCGCAATGAAACCTGCTGGCCCGACCTGCGTGTAAACTGCATGGCCTCGGCAGTCGATTCCCGCAACAGGAACAGCGGACTTTCGGCATGCACTTTGTCGGCGGAGACCTTGCCATATTCCGAAGCCCGCCCCATTTCGGTCCCGTAATCGTAAACAAAAGAACCTTCGACAACGGCAGCAAGAATCGCGAACAACGCGACCGCAATCATCGAAGAAACATTTTGTTTAACGGACCTCATCGCTGAATAAGATAGAATTTTTTTTGCGGAATAACTATCTTTGTTCCATAATTTGAACCGCGCCCTGCTGCCACCGGGTAACAGGGGAACACGCATTCTTTATCGTTAGGTCTTTGAAGATAAAGATTCAGGGCTTTTCCAAAGCAGTCCCTTCAGTCATCACGGTAATCGGTTTCCTTTTGAGCGCCGTATTTTTGTCGCTCGCCGTAAAGAAACTGCCGCTCGGCACCGCCTACGCGATATGGACAGGACTAGGCACGGTGGGAACTTTCGCCCTGGGCGTTTATCTATTTCAGGAGCATTTCTCTATCCCGAAAGCCATTTGCGTTTTGCTTATCTTATCCGGGATTGTCGGGTTGAAATTATTGCATTAAAGAGATGCACTGCAACAGCGAACAGCACGACGATGGCGATATAGTCCGCGAAAAATAGTGCGTAACCGCGTTCCGCGTCAAAGAAGAAAAACGGCTGCTGCAGGAACATGTATTTCCAGAGTCCGCGAATCGCGAAAGCGTAAATTCCGTAACCCGCCACGATAGCGGCAACCACGCGAGTTGCGATAAGCGCCGCCTTTGACTTGAAAGCGCCCGCAAGTCCCAAGCGGTTTGCAATCAGGCTCACATGCAGCCCGATGTGGAGCGACATGAACACGTAATACCAGTGGCTAGCGAGCAGGTGCGCCGTGCGGGCAAAATTTGCGCCCGATTCAATCCCGAGCCAGGCGAACACGTGGTTCGAAAGCATGATTCCGCTCACCATCAGGAAAATTGCGCACAGAAGAATCCCGCAATTCACAACCGCCTGCAAGAAGCGGAATACGTTGTAGCGGCCCTTGAACAGCGAAAGGAAAAAACGCCGGTTCAGCGTGATATGCACCGCCCACAAAACAAGCAGCACCACGCCCAGAATCTCGTGAACGGCAGTCGATTCAAAGAAATAATTGCCGCCCATCAGCACGAGCGTCGCGACCGTCATCGCGATATCTATTGAACAGCGGATTATTTTACCCACTTGTCCACTTCCTACGAGGGTTCCACATAAATTCAAGAATTACTTTAATTTAAGGCCGTCCTTGAACGCTTCGCCGACTCTGCCACCAACCTTGTAGTACCCGTGAGTATAAGGATCAAATGCAATGGCTTCCAATGAATCGATATCGACCTTTCCGTCCTTGAGATTTACCTCTTCAACAGAAGTCCTGACCACCTTGCCAATAACCCCGATTCCTGTGGAATCGTTCTGATACTCGACGAATTCACATTCAATAGCGACGGGCAACTCGTTGATGATCGGTGCGTCCACCAGTTCGGATTTCACAAACGTCATGCCGGACTTCGCAAATTTATCAGGATTTTTATTTCCGCTGACCACACCAAACCAGTCCGCTTCGACTACATGCTTGGCATCCGCAAGATGAACGACAAAGCCCTTTCGTGCCTTGATGTTCTCCACCGTCTTGTGCGTCTCGGTAAGATTGAGGGCGACCATATCGCGATCCAGCATCGTTCCCCACGCAGCATTCATCACATTGACAGAACCGTTTTCGTTAAATGTTGAGATGAGCAATACTGGCATCGGGAAAATGGCTTCTGTCGTCTTGATTTGTTTTTTCATTTGAAAATTTCCTTTTTTTTGTTACACGGATGCAGAAATCCTTCTAAAATATATACAAAATGGCATTGGCTGGCATGTTCTATTATTTCGTCTTCACGCCGTTTTTCTCGAGCCACTTGGTCACATCTTTCGAGAGGCTCGAACCGCCGGAGTAATGCACCGAAAGGCCTTCGCCGATTTTTGCGTTGGGCGCGAGTTTCGCAATCGCGGTGATGCTCTGGCCAAAGCGCCCGCCACCGTGGGAGCAGAACGGCAGAATCCGCTTGCCCGTAAAGTCGTAACTTTCGAGCAAGGTCGCGATAGGCATCGGGATACTCGCCCACCAGTTGGGGTAACCGATGATAATCGTTTCGTAGTCGGCCCACTTCTTTGCGTCGGGCTTTTTCTTGAGGGCGGGGCGCGCCTGCTTGTGCTGGTCGTTCTGCGCCTGTTTCAAGACGGTGTTGTAGTCGTCGGAATAGGGTTTCACCAGTTCAAGTTCCACCATGTCGAAACCGGTCTGCTTCTTGATTTCGCGGGCGACCCCGCGGGTATTCCCGCTCCAGGAATAGAAAACAATCAGCGCACGGGAACTGCCTTTCGAGTTCGACGCCGCTTGCGCCTTTTCGCCCTTAAAGCCCGCCGCTTCCTGGGTCACAAATGTTCCCTTGACGCCTGCACCCGCATTCATGGCGAGCCTGAGCCCAACATTGTAACTCTTGCTGGATTGCTGCATGGCTCCGCGATAGGCACTGCGGAGGTTCTTGCCGAAATCGTTCCAGCCGCCACCGCGATGCACGCGCCTTGTGCCCGAAGGCTTGCCCGCCGGATCGACCGTCACGCTTGTCGAGCCTGCAGAAACACCGTAATCGCCGTAAAAGTCAAAGCACCATTCGCCCACGTTCCCGTAAATGTCGTAAAGCCCGAAGGGATTGGGCTTGAACTTACCCACGGGAAGCGTGTTCCCGCGATAAACACCGGGACGTGTTTCCAGAACCTCGTCGTTAAAATAGTTCTGCTCGATTTGATACGGATAATGTCCATAAAAATTCACGTCGTCGGCACCGGGAGCCTTCTTTGTGTAGAATGGCGTGGTCGTGCCGCCTCGGGCCGCGTATTCCCATTCCGCTTCGGTGGGGAGTCTGTAGCCGTTCGCCTCGCGATTCCAGCTGACCGCATCGCCTTCGATAGCGTAAACGGGAGTGCGTCCATCGCGTTCGCTTAACTTGTTGCAAAAACGAGCCGCTTCGAGCCATGTGATGTTTTCGACGGGCAAGTCGTCACCCTTGAAACTGGAGGGATTTTCGCCCATTACCTCACGGTAAAGCTTTTGCGTCACCTCGTATTTACCCAGGTAAAAATCGGAGACTTTCACCTTGTGGAGCGTCTCGTCGTTGACGCGCCAGTCCTCGTTTGCGGGGCTCCCCATGTTGAATGTCCCGCCCTTGATAAGCACGAAGCCATCGGGCGCAGGTGCCGCCGCAAAAGTTCCTACCGTCATAAGGCCAATAAATGCGCAAGCGAGAATTCTGGCAAACATTATTTCAACTTCCCGTAGTCTTCGTCGCTCACGGGCTCGAGCCATTCGTTGCTTGTTCCTTCGCCGGGAACTTCAATCGCCAAATGCTGGAACCAGGAATCCGGAGCAGCCCCGTGCCAATGCTTGACGCCAGCCGGAATGTTCACCACGTCGCCGGGTTTCAGTTCCACCGCCGGCTTGCCCCATTCCTGGTAGTAGCCGCGGCCCGCCGTCGCGATGAGAATCTGGCCACCGCCCTTCTTTGCATGATGGATATGCCAGTTGTTGCGGCACGCCGGTTCAAAAGTCACATTCCCGACACCCACCTGTTCCTTGCTGATCATGTCGAGATAGCTCTTGCCCACGAAATACTTGGCGTAGGCGTCGTTCGGCTTGCCCACCGGGAACACGCTCCAGTCCTTGCCCGGCATGGATTTTGCGACCGTCGCGCCAGCCGCACCAGCCTTCGTCTCCGCCACCGCTTCCTTGAGCAGTCGCAACGCGTTCAGCGTGCGCGGATAACCGCAATACGGCAGGCAGTTGTAAATCGCCTGTTCCACATATTCGGCCGTGCGAATCTTCAGGTTCGCGCCGATATGCGCCTTGAGCTGCGGCTCCGTTCCCAGGTTCACGAGAATCGCCATCGTCAAAAGTTCGCGGGTATTCAGGTCAAGCCCCTTGCGGGTGTAGTAATCGCCAAAGCAGTTGCTCGCAAGGAAGTAGTTGATAGTCGGCATACCGCTCTTGCCGTTCTTCGCCATGTCGCGGAAAGTCTGGCCGAACAGCGTTCCCTGCGCGTCGGCACCCGCCTCCAAGCGGGACTGCGCCGTCACCGTCGCACGGTTTTCGTCCACCTTCACGTTCTTCGCCTTGAACACGCTGCGGGCAATTTCAACCGCATCCACCGTCCGCGGGAACCCGGTGTAGGGGGCGCACTGGTAAATCGCCTCGAGAATCTCTTCGGGAGCAAGCCCCTGCGCAAGCGCCGTCGCCACTTCTTCTTGCAAAAGAGCGCCCGACTGCTGCGTCACAAGCGACACCAGGCGAATCAACTCCACCTCGCGCTTTTCCACAAGCGGGGTCGCCGCCGGAACCTCGTTCTGCGTGAAGTTGTCCATCACGGCACGCAGTTCCTTGTCCTGCGAAAGCGCCTTTGCCTCGCCCTGCGGGCAGCAATCACATGCGGCAAGCACCGCACCCATACCAAGCATCGTCATAATCGTTCCTAGTTTCATGGTTTATTCCTTTTTTTCTACGCCTTTAATATAAATAAATGCGCAAACCCCGCAAAATACCATTTTTTCATGCTCAGTATGCGTAAAACGCATAGTGAAAAATCGTTTCAACCATCGTCCACCCCAAATACGTCTGTATGTCATAAGAGAAGCGTAAAAAACGTATTTTTCAAAAAAACACTTGATTTTCTCCAGTTAATATATTATTTTTATAGTTATTGGAGAAAATCGTGATAAGAACCGTATCAGAAATTCTTTCAGACCTTGGTCAAAAATACAGGCAGCCCCAAATGAAGTTGCGTCAAATGACCCTGCGCGGCGAAATAACGCAAGTTATCCGCGGGCTGTACGAGACCGACAAGAACACCCCGGGCGAAGCCCTTGCAGGGGCGATTTACGGCCCATCGTATCTTTCCTTCGATTATGCCCTTTCAAGGCACGGGCTCATTCCCGAAGCCGTGCATCTCTTTACTTCCGCATCGTTCAAGAAGAACAAGACCAAACTGTACAAGGCGCCCTTCGGCGAGTTTTCGTATTCCGATGTCCCGCCCGACGTCTTTCCGCACGGAGTCAACATCGAAAACGCAGAGGACAGGCCCTACGCAATGGCCACCTGCGAAAAGGCCCTTTGCGACAAACTCTACAAGGAGCACCCGATTGCAGGCAAGCGCGCCATGGAAACGTTCCTGTTCGAAAACTTGCGCATCGAAGTCAGTGATTTTCAGAACCTGGATTTCGACTTCATCGAAAAGGTTGCCCCCCTGTACAGAAAGAAGAATCTACAAATACTGTCCAAGATGAGGTAGGCATGGCTCACGTACTTGATTCAATGCTTGCGAAATATAATTGCAAAAACGTTTCGGACTACAGGAACGCCCTCAAGGAAATTTCGCAGGAAGTCGCCCTGTGCGGACTTTCACGTGGAGGGTTCTTCGACAAGGCCGCCTTCTATGGCGGCACGGCGCTCCGCATATTCTATGGGCTGGACCGTTTTTCGGAGGACCTGGACTTTTCGTTGATTAAGCCAGACGAAGGTTTCGAGCTTTCACGTTATTTTGGCGTGCTTGAAGAAGAACTCTACTCTGTCGGTCTGGAAATGTCTGTCGAAGCGAAAAGCAAGCCGCACGGATCTCCGGTGCAGTCGGCCTTTCTCAAGGGCAACACGCTCAAGCATTTGCTTAAAATTGTTCCCGCAAAGCACTCTCCCTTGCCCGTTCCCGGGAACGAAATCCTGAAAATCAAATTCGAGGTGGACACGAATCCGCCAGAGTCAGCCACCTACGAAAGCAAGTATCGGCTACTCCCATCGCCTTTCATGGTCCGACTCTACGACAAGCCCTCGCTTTTTGCGGGCAAACTCCACGCGTTACTTTGTCGCGGATGGAAAAGCAGGGTCAAGGGTCGCGATTTCTACGACTTTGTATGGTATATCTCGCAGAACACGGGCGTAAACTTGCCGCACCTGCAAAAGAGAATGGAACAGACCGGGCACTGGAAAAGTGCGGACTCATTGACTTTTGATGGACTCAAGGATCTACTAAAGGAACGTTTCCACTCCGTCGATTTCGAGGAGGCGAAAAGGGATGTCCGGCCGTTCATTGCCGACAGCGACAAACTGAATCTCTGGAGCGAGAACTTTTTCTGTGCCATCACCGAAGAATGGAAACAATAAGCCAGTTCCGCCCACAAGGCGCTATCAGCCTACTTCACCCACTTATCGACTTCTTTCTGGGCCTTTATAACTTACTACACCGCAAAAAGTAAAATCTGTGTAAAGCGGCGTAAAGCCTTTGTAAAGTCCTAATAAAACCTTTGGAAAACTTCATTCCATCGCCTTGCGTATTGTCGCAAGGCTTTTTAGTTTATGGCCCGAGAGGTTTTTATGACGACTTTTTATGTGATTCTTGTGGCCATGCTCCTAATCCTTGCCCTGTTCGACCTGTTCGTAGGGGTCAGTAACGATGCCGTGAATTTTCTCAGTTCCGCTGTCGGGAGCAAGGCTTTCAAGTACAAAACCCTGATGGTCTTTGCTGCAGTGGGCGTGTTCTGTGGCGCTACGTTCAGCAGCGGCATGATGGATATTGCCCGCCATGGCATTTACATGCCCCAGTATTATACCTTTGCAGAACTTATGTGCGTATATGCGGCGGTGATGTTTACTGACGTAATCCTTCTAGATATTTTCAATTCTTACGGTATGCCCACTTCCACCACAGTTTCCATGGTCTTTGAACTTTTGGGCGCCTCTGTGGCTATCGCCAGTATCAAGATTCTTTCTGACGATACCCTGGAACTGGGAAACCTCATCAACACCTCTAAGGCTCTGACGGTGATTTTGGGCATCTTCCTTTCGGTGGCCATCGCTTTTGTAGTTGGCCTTGCGGTGCAGTATGTGACGCGCCTGGTTTTCTCCTTTGGCTACAAGAAAAATATTCGATACTTTATTGGTGTTTTTGGAAGCGTTTCCCTGACGTCCATATTTTATTTTATCCTCATCAAGGGCCTCAAAAATATGAGTTTCGTGGGGCCGGGCTACAAGGCGTTTCTCGCGGAAAATGAGACCATTCTTGTGGCTGGCATGTTCGTCGGATTTTTCATCCTTTGTCACTTGCTCCATGCGGTAAAAGTAAACGTGCTCAAGGTAATCATTGCTTTTGGGACTTTTTCTCTGGCTCTTGCCTTTGCCGGAAACGACCTTGTGAATTTTGTGGGGGTACCCCTCACCAGCCTTTCTTCGGTGCAGCATTTGATGGCTGCTGGGGGCAATCCTCAGGATTTCAATATGTCCTTCTTGTTGGAGTCGGAACCAGGACAGTGGTACTTGCTGATGGTTGCTGGGCTTATCATGGTATTCTCCCTTGTGTTTTCCAAGAAGGCCCGGAATGTGGTGAAGACTTCCGTATCCCTAGCGGCCCAAAATTCTTCTGAAGAAATCTTTGGTACAAATCCGGTAGCTCGCGCCTTAGTTCGCAGTTCTAATGGTGTCGTAAAATTTGTAACAGAATTTGTTCCAAAGAAAATTTCGGATAAAATTAACACCCGCTTTAATACCAAGGAAATGATTCTGGAAGAGGATGGGGCAGCCTTTGATTTGTTGCGGGCCTGCGTGAACCTGATGCTTGCCAGTTCTCTCATAGCCCTCGGAACTTCATTGAAACTTCCCCTTTCTACCACCTACGTGACCTTCATGGTGGCCATGGGTACAAGCCTTGCCGACAGGGCGTGGAACCGTGAAACTGCGGTGTACCGCATCACAGGGGTTCTTTCGGTTATTGGAGGCTGGTTCCTGACAGCTTTTGCGGCTTTTGCCAGTGCCTCGGTGGTGGCTATGGTGCTTCACTTTGGCGGGCTCCCGGTGATATTTACCCTGTTTGCCGTGGTTATTTTCGTGCTGGTCCGTTCCAACCTGAAGTATCGTGGAAACAAGAAGGACAAAACTGAAGAGCGTTTTGAGAAAATTCTTTCTGCAAGCCCCGAAACCAAGGTGTACCCTCTTATTCAGGAATACAGTCGGGGTGAATGGAGCGAAATTCTCCGCTGGTGTGCCGATTGCTATGAAAAACTGCTGATAGGCCTGTTGCGGGAAGATTTAGGAATGCTCCGCTCGGTGAACAAACAAATTAAAATTCTAAAGAAACATGTGCAGCGGAATCGTCGCCACGGAACCCTGTGTACAGAAAGGCTCGCCCAAGAAGATTTGGTGGTCAAAAACTTTTTCCTGTACCAGGCCAATGACTTTATGGGAGATGCATTGTTTAGTCTGGAACAGATTTCTTCGCCATGCAAGAACCACGTGGATAACGCTTTCAGTCCCTTGGACTACGAAAAAAGAAAAGAGCTTTTGCGTACGGTATCCCGTGTGAAGATACGGATTGAAAAGACTGCCTCGATGATAGAAACCATGGATTTCAGGAACTATAGCGAGGTCCGCGAACAATTGCGGGAAGAAGGGACGAGGATATTTGACGCGCGTAAAACGGAAATGATGAAGGGGGGTTCCGAAAACATCCGCGCGGAGATCCTTTATTTAACTATTCTTTATGAGTCCTGGGCATTGTTGGATGCGGTCAGTTCTGTAGCCAAAGCCAGCAGGAAATTTCTTACTGTAAAACAATAATTTGTGTGTGGTCCTATGATTTATATTGTGGAAGACGATATCGAAGTTCGGGAAATGGAAACTTATGCTTTAAAAAGCAGCGGTTTTGACGTGATGGCATTCGAATGCGGTAAAGTCATGGACGAACAAGTTAAGACTAGGGTGCCAGACTTGTTTATTTTGGATATTATGCTCCCTGGCGAAGATGGTTTAAACATTCTCAAACGCTTGCGAGTGCAAGAAAATACAAAGGACATCCCCGTCATCATGCTTACGGCGAAAGGAACTGAA
>LVAE01000122.1 GCA_001603905.1 Fibrobacterales bacterium Fibro_02 | reverse complement strand
GCTCAAGGCTTGGATGGACTCTCACAAGCCGGGCGAATCTGGCACCACCATCGGTGAAGCCGCCGCCCCGAAGAAGAAGGCTTCCAAGAAGAAGGCTGACGAAGCTGAAGCTTAATTAGCTTCTTCAAAAGCTTAAGGGAACCCCGCGGTTAACCGCGGGGTTTCTTATATGACCGCTCGGCTCTATCGCATCTGCAAGAATGTGATAGAGCCTCGCTCTCGCAAAAGCGTGCAAAACGAGCGTCGCGAAATTATGCTTGCATAATTTCATGACCGAGTGAAGCCGCGGACGCTGAAAGCGTCAACCGCCCTCGGCTAACACCCGAGGGCTTTGTTGCTCACGGAATACTTTTTATATTTTGAGGATATGGAAAAAAGGATTCAGGAACTCGATGTTTTGCGCGTGCTCGCGATGTTCTTTGTCATCACGTACCATTTCGGATGCGAATACGCGGCAGCCGGGCTCCCGTTCATTAATTTATTCTGCACCACGTCGAATTACGATTTCGGTAATATTGCCGTTACGATATTCATTGCCCTTTCGGGAGGGCTGCTCTATAAAAGATACGGCGTTATCGGCTGTGAAGAGAGATGCCCGACTCAACCGGGCATAACAAATGACGCACCGAAAAACACGAACAAATTTGAGCAAATTAAAACATTTTATGTAAAACGGGCAAAGGCGATCTACCCGCCGTTTTGGATTCTCAGTCTTTACATTCCCCTTTCGATGATTCGGCACCTACTTGCGGACGGCAACCCGTTTTTCATGGGCAGTCCCTTCAAGCTGTTGCTAACCGTTATCGGATTTGACGGTTATGTGAAGCTATTCGGTGTCAGCACTTACGCTTTTTGCGGAGACTGGTTCGTCGGCGCCATCGTGATGCTATACCTGCTTTATCCGTTGCTCGCCAAATGTTACAGGAATTTTCCGGTGGTAACGCTCATTGTTCTAGCGGGACTTTACGCATCGCAATTTTTACTACCGGCGGAACAGGACGACATCTTGAGTGCCCTTCCTACGACACTGATGTTCAAGTTCGTCATCGGATTTGCGTTAATCGAGAATTTGGAGAGGTTCAAGGACTGGCGCGTGGCCGCTGTCGCGGGGGGCTCATTTGCAGTACTCACATTCGTGGATATTCCTGGACGACTAAACACCGATGCTATCGGCACGTTCGCCTCATTCGCCCTATTCGCCTTCCTATTCTACTTGGCTCCGCTATTGCTCCGTTTCAAGGTGGCAAGCGTCCCCATTCAAAAGCTCGCCACCCTTTCTTACTGCGTATTCCTGGTGCAGCACGTGGGAATCGTTTGGGCGCAAAGCGCCTTTGTCAAGATCTTTGAGAAAATGCATTGGAGCTTTACGCAATGGAATGTCTTGGCTTTATTCACCTGCACGCTCGTTATCATCGTGCTTGTCGCTTGGATATTGAAGCTGGTCAGCGATAAACTCGTGCAAAAACGATAAAAAGCACCTATAATTATAGGGGTGTACCTATAAACCGAGTAAAAAGAAGTGTTTTATAGGTACAATTCAGCGAATTACAAACAAATTATTCTACAAAACAGAAAAGATTTCTGGAATTTTCATAAAATTTGACCTATAAAAGTGCTAATACAGAAATCTTATAGGTATCAGCATCATGAAAAAAGAAGCTTTTATTGAATTTGATACCTATAAATAGGACAATTCATCTGTTTTATAGGTACACATTTCCCAAAACGGGCTTTTCGGGCACCCCAAAAACCATTTTTTCATTGATTTGGGAAGATAGCGACATTCGGAACGCTTGAAAGACAAGCTCCGGTACATTTTTCTATTTTTCAATGTATGAACCTCGCTGGAAAGAAAATCTTGCTCGGAGTCTCGGGCGGCATTGCCGTGTACAAGAGTTGCGAGCTGTTGCGCCTGCTACAGAAAAAGGGCGCCGAAGTGCGCGTGTGCATGACCGATGCGGCGACTGAATTTGTGGCGCCGCTGACTTTTGCAAGTCTTAGCAAGTGTCCCGTGTACCTGAAGAACGGAGCCGTCGAAGCGCGCCCTTTCCAGCACATCGATTTTCCTCGTTGGGCGGACCTTTACCTGGTGGTGCCCGCGACGGCAAATGTCATCGGTAAATTCGCCTGCGGTATCGCCGACGATCCGGTGAGCCTTTGCTTTATGAGCTGCACTTGTCCGCGCGTGATTGCGCCCGCGATGAACGTGGCCATGTACAACTCGCCTGCCGTCAAGCGCAACCTTGAAATTTTGCGCAGCTTCGAAAATACGACCGTACTCGAGTCCCCTGCAGGGGAACTCGCCTGTGGCGAAGTCGGACAAGGCCGGTTGATGGAACCGGCGGAGATTGTGAAATGGCTAGAAGGGGCAAGTCTGCCCCTCGCTGCAGCCGCTTGCGCGTCTTCCGCTACCCCTTCGTGCGGGGGTGTCCCCCGCAACGCCCCCGCGCCAGCTTGTCCCGTCGCAAAGGACATTGACCCGACACAGGACGCGACTCTCCCCGGCTTCGGCAAGAAAGTCCTACTGACGGCAGGCCGCACCGAAGAGGCCATTGACCCGGTGCGCTATATCAGCAACCGCAGTAGCGGAAAGACTGCCGTCGCGCTCGCCTCGGTTTTCTACGCCAACGGTTTTAGCGTCGAAGTCGTCGCAGGTCCGA
This sequence comes from Fibrobacterales bacterium Fibro_02, assembly GCA_001603905.1. Taxonomy (GTDB): domain Bacteria; phylum Fibrobacterota; class Fibrobacteria; order Fibrobacterales; family Fibrobacteraceae; genus Fibrobacter. The sequence goes on along the minus strand of LVAE01000122.1, from coordinate 503 downwards.
TGGAGGCGGCATTCCCGGGCGGAGTGAAAGTGACCCGCGTGAAAAGCGCCCGGGACATGCACGACGCCGTGATGGAGCGGTTAACTTCTGCGGACGCCGTCGTGCATTGCGCGGCGGTAGCGGACTACCGCCCCGCCCACGCCGCCGACGAAAAAATCAAGGATAGCCGCAGCCAGCTGACGATTGAACTTGTACCGAATCCGAACATTCTTCGCGACTGCACCGCCGCCCGCAGGGCGCGCAGCAATTCAGCAGCGGGAACCGCAGCGCACAAGCAGGTGATTGTCGGATTCGCACTTGAGACCGATCACTTCGAAGAACACGCCGCCGAAAAACTTGAAAAAAGCGGCGCCGACGCACTTCTGTTAAATGCGCCCGTGGCAGCCGATTCCGGCTTTGGCCGCGACTGCGTACGCTTCGCCCTGGTGGAAACGGGCAAGCCCGTTCCACAGCTCGCCATGGGCGAGAAGGTCGATTTGGCCGAGACGATTTTGAACTTTTGC
>LVAE01000121.1 GCA_001603905.1 Fibrobacterales bacterium Fibro_02 | reverse complement strand
AACCCACAGCCTTCATATTTACCTCCTGAGTACAAATCCCCGGTGCCACGCGCATCGGGGATTTTTTCGTTGTTTCGGACGGGGTCATGCGATTTTTCGCGAAAAATGATGTATATTTAGGGTATTGGGGCTCAGACCCGCGAGTTTGAGCAGTATATTCTAAGCACCGGCAAAAACGCAATCAGGCTACTTCATTGAATATCAACGAGTTAGAGAAAAATCCTTCGGAAAAAGCCGATTCGAAGGTAGTGCTCAAAAAGTCTGGCAGAAAAACGCCCTCTGGAACCCTTGATTTATAAGGCCTCGGCGATGCCACCCTCCGAAAGCATTCCACGACATACAGTGGATTAAGACTTTGCAACCGCAAACCTCTACAAGTTTTTTCTCTTCTCCGAAAGCATTCCACGACATACAGTGGATTAAGACAATTTTCGTGGGTTTTGTGGAATTCTTCGTTACGACTCCGAAAGCATTCCACGACATACAGTGGATTAAGACGCAGTAACCTGCTCCTATTAGCATGAACAAGCATCTCCGAAAGCATTCCACGACATACAGTGGATTAAGACTATTCCTTCTGCGGATCTGACAAACCAAGTTCAGCTCCGAAAGCATTCCACGACATACAGTGGATTCTACACCTGCGGTGTAGCGGCCCTTCGGCTCAGCAATGCCCGTGCAAGCATGGTCGCTGCGTTCGCCTTGCGGGGCAGTAAGACTAAAGAACGTCATTGCGAGCGAGCTATGCGAGCGTGGCAATCCATTCCATAGCTATTTGCATTTTCGCCGAATCATTAGATCCATTGCAACAAACAAGGTCCCTGAGCCTGTCGAAGGGCCGAAAGTATTCCACGATAAACCACGAACCCCATTTGCGTTTTTGCTGACAAATTTTAGGCTCCGCTGCGGCGGGGCCTTTTGTGTTTTGCATCGCATACGAAAATGTATTTCTGTATACATTTTTGTATACGTATTTATCAACACATTCAGCCCTGTTTTTTTACCCTGCGATTTTTGCTCAAAAATGCATTTTTCCTTTTGGCACGGTTTTTGCATATAGCTGTATGTCCGGGAAACTCCCGGACAAAACAAAACCTCAACAAAGGAGAATCACTATGATCCCATTACTCCCCATCCTCGGCGGAATCGCCGCCGTCACCACCATCGTCAAAAACATCAACGACATCGCCAAAAGCTAACAAAGGAGGTCCCATGACCGACATCGAAACACACTTCTACATCTGCCTCATCCTAACCAACATCGCCATCTTCACCACCCCAATCGTCAACTACATCATCAACAAAAAACAAAGCAACAACCACTAAACAGAGGAGAACAACCATGATCCCACTACCACTCATCATCAGCGGCGTCACTACCATCTACAACATCGTTGAATACATCAACAGCAACAAATAACCCACCACACCCTAACCAAAAGGAACCTCGCTATGTGCGAAACCGAACTCGAAATCCTCGCCAAATACTGCTAAACCCACAGCCTTCATATATACCTCCTGAACGCAAATCCCCGGTGCCACGCGCATCGGGGATTTTTTCGTTTTTTCGGACGGGGTCACGCGATTTTTCGCGGAAAATGATGTATATTTAGGGTATTGAGGCCCAGACCCGCGAGTTTGAGCAGTATATTCGAAACACCGGCAAAAACGCAATCAGGCTACCTCGTTGAACACCAACGATTTAGAGAAAAATCCTTCGAAAAAAGTCAATTCGAAGGTAGTGCTCAAAAAGTCTGGCAGAAAAACGCCCTCTGGAACCCTTGATTTATAAGGCCTCGGCGATGCCACCCCTCCGAAAGCATTCCACGATATACAGTGGATTAAGACTGGTAATCGCCCCAAGATGGTAACTCTTCCTCACTCCGAAAGCATTCCACGATATACAGTGGATTAAGACTCAATTGACTTCCATTCAAGTTCCTTCTTCGCTCTCCGAAAGCACTCCACGACATACAGTGGATTCTACACCTTCGGTGTAGCTGCCCTTCGGCTCAGCAATGCCCGTGCAAGCACGGTCGCTGCATTCGCCTTGCGGGGCAGTAAGACTAAAAAACGTCATTGCGAGTGAGCTACGCGAGCGTGGCAATCCATTCCAAAGCAGTTTGCGTTTTTGACGAATCGTTAGATCCATTGCAACAAACAAGGTCCCTGAGCCTGTCGAAGGGCCGAAGGCATTCCACGATAAATCATGAGCCCCATTTGCGTTTTTGCTGAACAACTCAGGCTCCGCTGTGGCGGGGCCTTTTGTGTTTTGTGCGATATATAAAAATGCATTTCCGTATACATTTTTGTATATGCGTTTATCAACACATTCAGCCCTGTTTTTTCACCCTGCGATTTTTGCCTGAAAATCGCATTTTTTCTTTTGGCACGGGTTTTGCACATAGCTGTATGTCCGGGAAATCCCCGGGCAACAAACCCCTAACCAAGGAGAACAACCATGATCCCAATACTCCCCATCCTCGGCGGAATCGCCGCCGTAACCACCATCGTCAAAAACCTCAACGACATCGCCAAAAGCTAACAAAGGAGGTCCCATGACCGACATCGAAACACACTTCTACATCTGCCTCATCCTAACCAACATCGCCATCTTCACAACCCCAATCGTAAACTACATCATCAACAAAAAACAAAGCAACAACACCTAACCAAAGGAGAACCACTATGATCCCATTACCACTCATCATCAGCGGCGTCACCACCATCTACAACATCGTCGAATACATCAACAGCAACAAATAACCCTCCATCCCCTAACCCAAAGGAGGCCCGCCATGTCCATCATCCCCGAATACTCCGACACCGCCGTCATCGACTAACCGCCATCCCGCCAACCCACAGCCTTCATATTTACCTCCTGAGTACAAATCCCCGGTGCCACGCGCATCGGGGAT
>LVAE01000120.1 GCA_001603905.1 Fibrobacterales bacterium Fibro_02 | reverse complement strand
AAAACCCCTCAGTTTGGGGAAAACTGCGGTCACTTGGTCGGACAAGGAAAATTCGCGATTCAACACCATTTAAAATACCAATAATACGTTAGATAATACATAAAATTTACATTTTTATAAGTGTCGTTACAAGGGCTACCGACCAAAAATGTGTTGTTTTTCGCACGAAATACTTTTTTTCGCGTAAAATGCGTGATTTCCGTTAAAAATTGGGAATAGACCGCGGAGTGTGGTCCAAATGAAAAAACACCCCCGCGAGGGCAATCGCAGGGGGAGGAGGCGTGGATGTTCGAACTTACATCAACGCTTCGGCTTCTTGAAGAAGGGTTCCGCACCGGAATGCTTTCGCTGCCATTCGTTAGGAATAGTATACGCACCAACAGTGTCGGGCATCCTTGCCCTATAAAAGCGATCAATATTTTTCACCAGTTCCTTCACCTTCATTCCGTTAGCGAAGCCAAAATCCTTAATATCGCGGCTCGAATTTGCTGGGGGAAAATAAACCCTTACCTTAACATCGGGGCAATTTTTTAGAATATATTCCAAGGGAGGTATTAAATCCGTATCAGCGCTTATCAAACAGACTGAATCAACTTTTTTCTGGACGCTGTCGCCAATCAGCCGAACAGAAATATTCACATCCGTTTTCTTTTCTTCGGGCCTCGGAATGGCGAACTTGCAATGAGGGCACATAATGGTCTTTGTCATGTACTTTCCGCGCACAATTTCAAACCTATCCCCATTCAGTTCCTTGTTCGCATTCAGAAATGCGCTCTGACGGCTACTCTTGTCTGGATCTAGCGGAGATGCCGTGAAATAGACAACTTTTACAAGCTCCTGGCCTTCAGAAAGAAAACTCTCGCAAAACTTAACTACGTCTATCCAATACGCACACCCCCATTGAGCCCCATTTGATGCTTCAAAAGACCTCTTGATGCCGAAGTAGAAATTAAATCCGTCAATGTAGAATGCAACTTTAGACATGGAACCCCTTAAAAAAAATTGCCGCCCGTAGGCGGCTGGTCCCTGAAAGAAATCAGGGCGATGCTAAAATACAATATACAAATATTAAGTCAGTCTTGTCAACATTTTAAAAAAAAAAGACCTTCTTGGTGAGGGGGGGGGATATGGTTTAGCTATTTCAGAACTATATCTCCAAGGCTTGAATAAGGTCTCCTTAAAACTCCATGGTCTTTAAATACCGCTTTAGTAAAAAGGCGCAGAAATAGGGGAATGTGTACACGTTGTTTTTTAAGCCAATATTCCCGTTGACGAGCTTGATTCCGTGCGTAATGTCGGGGTAGGCGTCACTCTTGATTAGGGTCGAAAGCGACTTTGCGGTTCCGTTGGTCGCTTTTACTTCAACGGGTACCAACGATTTCATGGTTCGAACAAAAAAGTCCTCTTCAAGGGTCGAGTTGGCCTTTGCGTAATAGAACAAATCGTATCCTTGCTTGCTTAGTGATTCTGCGACAATGTTTTCGTATAGTCCGCCTTTGTAGACATTCATGTTCTTGTTGCTGCGTAGGTCGTCCTGAGATTCTTCGTCAAGGTTTGCGACGAGTAAGCCAGAATCCCTGAAGTAGATTTTGTACTTGTCGTCTTCGTAATTGCCTTTTAATGGCAGATCAGGGGTGTGTAGACAATGGCAAATGTTTATCATGCCGGCATCGGCTAGCCATTCGATGCAACCCCAGTAGTCCTTGAACTTAGCTCCGGAAGCGACCTTGGAAATTTGAAATTTTTTATTCTCTTTAGATAGTTGGATTGGAATATGGTTGAATACATTGAGTACGCGAGTCTTGTCGATTCCCTCAACATATTTTTTGATGTCTTCTTTGTAATCGGCCAAGATTTCGTTTTGGAGGGAGAGGGTTCCTTCAAAGGTTTTCTTTTCGATGTATGAGCGAACGACTTGAGGCATTCCGCCTAAAATGCAATAATCTAAAAAGAGTCCTTGGAAAGTTTTGAGTGTGGTTTGGTTGAACGGCGTGGCCGAAATCATGTGTGAAAGCAGATCATCGATAGCGCTCTGGTTATAGCCCACTGCCCAAAGGAATTCCTCGAAGTCAATAGACTGCATGGGGTATTCGGACTTGTAGCCGACGCTGTTACTTTCAATTTTTTTGTAGTTTATGCCAAGCATTGATCCGCTGCAAATTACGTCGAAGCGACCGTCTATGCAAAACGATTTTAGCGATGTAGCAATTTCGGGATAGTCCTGGATTTCGTCAAAAAGGATGAGAGTGTTGCCTGCCTCGAATTTCTTGCCCGGATCAATACGGGAGATGTTTTTGACGATGCTTTCCACATCGTAGCCGTCTTCGCAGATGGTGGTGTATTTTTTTTCGATGGCAAAGTTGATTTTTACGAAATTTGCATAATTTGCAGAAAAATGCAGTACAGATTCGGTTTTTCCGATTTGCCTAGCTCCTTTGATAATCAGGGGCTTTTTGGGGGAAGAGTTCTTCCATTCGATTAGAAAATCGTCTATTTTGCGCTTGATGTACATACATACTGAATATAGTATATTTTTACCAAAAAGACTAAAAAATGAGCGACTTTTAGTGATTTTTCTCTAAAATATGAGCGAGTTTTGCGCTTTTGTGCCTAAAAACACCCCCACGAGGGTAACCACGGGGGGGGGGCGGTTTTACAGGCGTATTCCTCATTTCGGGACGCTAATCTTAAATTTTCGCATTTCGCGGTCGATGACCGAGTTGGAATAGTTCGCGTAGATGAGGGTCGTCTGGATGCTGGCGTGGCCGAGCATCTTCGAGATGATTTCGATGGGCATGCCGAAGGTGATGCAGCTCGTGGCGAAGGTGTGGCGCGCTAGGTGTGCATGCAGGTAGCGGCGGAAGCCGAGTTTCTTGGCGCCTGCGCGGAGGTTCTTGTTGAAGGTGGAGTTGTTCACCACGTGGAGCACCGTGTCGGTTCGGCCGGACGGTTGGCAAGGTGGTTGCGATGGGTTGCAACGAGGATTGTCCGCATGCTCGCGGGTGTTATGATCGGGGAAATCGCTTGCGGGAAAATGGGTGTCGGCGTCGCGGACAAGTTCCAAGGCCTGGTCCGGAACAGGGATGTAGATCTGGGCGTCGGTTTTCTGCGTGAATATGCGGATTTTGCCATTCTGCATATCGCGCGACGTGAGGTTCCGTAAATCCGAATAACGGAGCCCTGTAAAGCACGAAAATAGGAACGCTCGCAAGGCTTCGCGCTCACCGAAGTTGAGCTGCGCCGACTGTGTGCGAAAATTGCGGTACAGATTTTCAAGCTCATTCAGCTCCAGGAATTCCCTGCGAGAACGTCCTCTCTTGAGCGAAATGTTCTGCATCGGGTCTCGTCGAATTTTTCGGCGACGGAGTAGTTGCTTAACGAACATTCGCAGAATCGAAAGCGAACGATAAATGGTCGCCTCGCTGTTGCGGCGCGTTCGCATAAAGTCGATGTAGCCGATGATGAAACTTTCTGAGACGTCTTTGCAGGATGCCATCGGCCTGTAAAGCTGCAACTTATGCAGATGCGACAGGTACGTGTTGTATGTGAAAGTCGAAAGTCTGTCCGCCTTAGACTCAATAATGGCGCGGGTTTCAGCATAAAAATCACTCATTTGAACCTCCTTGATTTGAGAAAAAAGGGGCCAAAGATAGCAAAAAATATTTCAGCGAAAACACCCCGCAGTTTTCCCCAAACTGAGGGGTTTT
>LVAE01000119.1 GCA_001603905.1 Fibrobacterales bacterium Fibro_02 | reverse complement strand
ATTCCGCATATATTAGAAATCAAGAGTTTGTCTAAACTCTACCAGCTGAGTTCCTCCAATTAAACAATAGCAACTCTTTTGTATTATATTTTTCGTATGAAAAAATCAACACTGCTTACTGCAATTTGTTCATTGTCGCTGCTTGCTATTTTGGAGGCGTGTGGTTCGTCGACTTCTAGTGATAGTGATGGCGATACTACGGCGAAAAAACTTGCTGTAGAAACCATGTCAGAACTCCCTAGTTGCACCCAAAGCAAAGAGGGTGTTGTTGCCTACATTACAGAAGATCGGGATACGGTTGTTTGTGTTTCTGACGTGTGGCGTATTATCGGAACGAATATTGCTATTGAATCAAGTAGTGATGTTGCCGATGAATCAAGTAGTAGTTCTAATCCTGCAAATATGTCGAGTTCCTCGCTTTCCAGTAGCTCAAGTGCTATAATCGCCGTAAATTCGTCGAGTAGCCTCACCAATGAATCGAGCAGCTCAGCAAACGTGTCTGTCACAAGGTTTTCGATGACGGATTCTCGCGATAACCGGGTGTACAAGGTGGTCGCTATCGGTAAGCAAGTCTGGATGGCTGAGAATATGAATTATGACGGCGCTGAAGTTGTCGGTGCATCATCGTATTTAGGTTGGTGCTACAATAACGAAGAAAGTTATTGTGATAAGTATGGCCGGCTCTACAACTGGAAAACGGCGGAGAAAATTTGCCCGGATGGGTGGCATCTTCCGAGTGTGGATGAATGGAATGTCCTGGTTTCTACGGTGGGCGATTCGCTAACGGCAGGAAAATTGTTAAAGTCGACTGAATCGTGGATGGAAGTGACGGGTGACGCCATTGCTAGCGTAGTTGGCTCGGATGCATACGAGTTTGCTGCTTTACCGGCAGGATTTAGAAAAGAAGACTATAATGATGGTCGTTATTACGATATGGGTAAGTTTGCCAATTTCTGGACCTCTTCTATAGAAGGTGAATTCTATGCTTACCATATAACGATGCGCTTTGATAGTGAAAAAGTCTCGACGATTACAGATCCCCTGGAATACGCTCTTTCGGTCCGTTGCCTGAAAAACTAAATTTTGTATTTTATCTCCGTATGAAAAAGATTCTTTTACTTGCTTTACTTTGCTTATTGTCTCTTTCTTCGCTTGTGCTTGCATTCCCGGCTCCGCAAGCTCGTAACGGTTTTAGCAACATGACCGTAACCACGGAGTATTCTGAACTCCTCAAGGAAAAGAATGCCCGCAATGATTCTTTGCTCCCTGCGCTCGATGGCGACAAGGCCTTTGCCGAAGTGCTTCGCTTGAATCCGAACTTCTGGAGCTTGGGTGGTGTCATCGATAAAGAAGAATCTCTCGTGACGAAACTCAATGCGAAGGTCGTGTTTATCGACGGTATCCGCGAAGATCCTTTCTGCGAAATCGACAAGAATGCTGGCAGTAGCGCAGGTGAATGGAACGTGCGTATTGGCGTGGACTTTGTGTCTGGTGGCTCCAATACGGTGCACATTCACGTGCAGCAGTGCTTGGATTATGTGCGCGACCAGCTCGGCTATGCCATCAAGAAGGGCGACAAGGTGGTCTTTGTTCCGCCCAAGAAGGTTCTTGACAAGATTAAGGAAAGCGAAATTCCCGATGCCATTGACATCGATCTGCAGCAGACTCTCCTGAAGGCCCACGAAGACGTGAACCTGACGGGAAAATGCCCCAAGGATATTGAGGCGTATGTCATCTTGATGAACGTCTACGAACAGGTTAAAAATCAGAAGATGGACTACGTGGTTATCAACGACCAGCTGAACAAGCAACGCAACGGGGCGGGCCGCGTGCAGAGCTGCGCCTTTAGCCGCGAATGGAACAAGCGCTATCACGAAAGCGCAAGTTTCGAATGCGACATCGATAACGACCGCTGCACCTACCGCCAAGAAAACGACGGCAACTCCGAATGGGCAATCAACTATGAGCAGGACCGCTTTGAGTACATCAACAAGAAGTTCCTTTTCTTCAATTTGAATCCGAAAAGCATCCACAAGGGCGGCACTATGCTTGACTTGCGCCTACTCCGCCTTTCCACGAATTTGTGGCTCGAAGCCTACTTGAATATGAAGGGCGACCCCGTGACGCTCGGCCTTATCATCGTCCCCGGCGGCGACAAGTCTATGGATGACTACGACGACGGTGAAAGCGACGAAGACGAAGGCATGATGTTTGAATAATTGTCAGTTTGGACCATGCAGGAGTTTAATAAGAGGGTAGCATAAGCTACTATATTCATTGCGCAAC
>LVAE01000118.1 GCA_001603905.1 Fibrobacterales bacterium Fibro_02 | reverse complement strand
ACCGGACTCATAACTCAGTTTTATCCTAACTTTAAACTGTCCAACTTTTTGGGTTCAGTTCACACGCGGGGGCATTTTTTTTTATTATTCCTACAAATACACTCCGTGAGGGAAATATGAAATTTTTTATGCTTGTCATAGCGGCTTTGTTTGCACTTTTTGGATGTTCTTCCGACAATTCATCCGAGGCACCCGTACAGGAACCTGTTACAGTCAATTGGTCACTTTCAGGGACCTTCGGTAACGCCACAGTCGATTCCGTTAACGCCGACACCGAATTGCCAAAAATGGTAAATCGTTCGGGCACCTCGACACTCCACATTAACGGATTCGATACCACGTATTTCGAAAAGAAGATTACGTTAAGGCATCTGCAAGTAAATGCCGGTGCCGAAGTCGACATTGATGATGACGGCAATTTTACGTTTGACAATATGGAAGTTTTCGGTTTATGCGAAAACACGAACTCCATCAAGATTATTCCGCGCGCCAAAGAAAACGTGACTCTGAATCCGAGTTCGTTCATTCTGTATTCTTACAACGACGGCTATTATCAGTACCAGTAACAGAATTGGGTTGACTTATGAAGAAGATTCTTTTTTTGATTTCTTTATGCGCATGGATTGTTGCGTGTAGCGACTCCCCTTCGGACGGCTCGAAGGAACCCGAGCAGCCTATAGAATACTCCGATTCGCTTTACGTGAGTATTCTCCATTATAATGGGACGGATAAGATTTACGAACTCGCCGCATATCAAGATTCCTATATCTTCAACGGGGAACTTGGCGATGGCGACCATTATACCATTGAACGAAATTTCTATATCGACACCGTCGTTTTTGATGTTTCTCCAAGATTCCACCAATGTAAAGATTCAAGTTCCTTGACATACAAGATTGACGGTAAAAAGGTCGAGACGGTCGAATCGAAATGGGGACGACAGGCGCTTCCCCTACCCGACGAAGAAAAGCACACTGTCGAAATCTCGGCAGCGTCGACCTGTAACCAGATGGCGGTCACGTTCGATATCGTCCCCTCCGAAAAGCCCGGAAAAATATTCAAGCATATCGACCGTTTTTACCTGAGCTTTTTCCCAAGGATAGACTCTTATCCTTACAAGAACGGTTCCCTGTTCCTCACCATAACGCCTGCCGTGGCTCCGCAATATTTCGAAGGCGACACGACACTCTCACGATGCAAGCTGATGAGCGGCGAAGACAGCCTCATGATTCCCGTGACATTCGATAAGTACAAGAAACGCTTGGGAACTATCGCCCACATAAATGCGGATAGTGTCACGCTCACTTCATTTACGGATGCACATAAGGATTTTTCGCTTGCCTGCGCCCTGTATTACCAGTCATGGAAAGTCCCGGCTAAGGTCGATTCGGTACAATACTTCCAGGCATTCCCTGTTTCTTTCAGAAAGACATTCGAAGCTCCCTATATTGGCGAACACGACGGGAAAATCGATATCTTCCGCGAAAGTAACCTGTTGCCCTACCTTATAATAATGCGCGCCCACAAAAGGGGTACCAAAGAATTTGTACACAATATAAACTACGACTACATCCACGACACTATTTCTGTTGGCACGAGCTGGTTCCTTCCACAAAATTCTGACGGCAATCCGGTTGATATAGATTCCATTTACGCATATGTATTGCCCTACATTTTAGCCACTCCGGAATCGTACGAGTTGTGGGATTACCTCTATTCAAAATACGGCATGAGCTGCCTGGACGGCAAGTGGTGCGACGAAGATGCCGGCATGAAAAAGGATTTCGACACGACTCTCGCGAAGCTGTTTACCAAGCACGACGGAATGGATCCGCACACCTGGATGAGCGCATTTGCATGGGAACGCACCATCCCGCTGACCCGCGCAGATACGGTCGGCTTTAAGGGTGAAAAGTTGGAAATGACCGATGAACGCGATGGTCAAAAGTACAAGTACGTGCCTATCGGCGGTCATTACTGGATGGCCGAAAACCTGAATTACAAATCCGACAGTTCTACTTGCTACATGGATTCCGCCAAGTACTGCGATACCTACGGAAGGTATTATCCATTCAGTGAAATCGAGTCGGTTTGCCCTAAGGGTTGGAGAATCCCCGTCAAGCAAGATTTCGACACCTTGATGTTGCATGCTGGAGAAGATACGGTGAGAAGCACGTCGTACTTTAAGGCAAATACTAAACTGATGTCCGTAACAGAATGGCAAACGGATGTAGGCGAGGACGAATTTGGTTTTAGCGCCTATCCTTACGGAGAATCCGATGGCGGAGCCGGGTTCCGCGCCGCCTACTGGACCAAATCGGGAGTCTATGGTGGTTACGTGTACGTATTCCAGATTCTTGCAGGGTATAGCGAAAAGCCGCGCATTATCTTTGATTCCGAAGTGAAAGAACTCAGGAACGGACGGCAACTAAAACGAAGTATCCGCTGTATCAGCGACAGCACCTATGAACTTTCTAGCTCATCGGTACCTTTTTCATCGTCAAGTATCCAGTATTCGACATTGACCGACGAACGCGACAATCAGACCTACAAGACGGTTGTCATCGGCAATCAGGAATGGATGGCAGAGAACTTGAATTTTGAAACGGATTCCAGTTGGTGCTACGACACCATTCCGGAAAACTGCGAAAAATACGGAAGGCTTTACCAATGGCACGCTGTCGTAGACCGTTCCTACGCCGAATGCGGAATGAGACACGAATGTACCGTAGAAGAGCCCGCGCAAGGCATTTGCCCAAGCGGCTGGCACGTGCCTTCGGCTGCCGAGTGGGATATGCTTGTCGCCTATACGGGAATGCGCACGGGCGGCAAGGAAGGCAGCGGCCGCACCTTGAAATCGGAAGACGGTTGGGATGGTTGGACCGGTTTAAACCGCTTAGGATTTAATGCGCTACCTGCAGGCTCAAGAGCATACCATGCGCCCATCTTTTCATCCCTCTATGAGTTTACCGCATTCTGGACATCGACTGCAGAGGAATACGGCATGACGGCGCAACACTACGTTTTCTCGTACAAAAGCCACGATGTCCTGGGATGGAGCGAATATAAAGATGCCGCATTTTCATTACGTTGTGTCAAGAACAAGGAGTAAAAATCTCTATAAAACTGCAGCCAATCTTTGACCATGGCATTTTTTGCCTGTGTAAAAGGAGATCCCCGCCTTCTCCCCAAAGGGGATAACTCTACTATGGCAACAAGTTGCCAAGTATCGTATAGCGGGGATGACACTCAATTAGTAATTGCGCTAAAGCGCATTACTCGTCGCCTCGGTCATGTCAGACTGCAAGCAGTCTGACGCGACACTCGGCTCCTAGTTTCTGTGAGCAACGAAGCCCTCGGTATTAACCGAGGGCGGTTGCGAGAGCGCGAGCCAATAATAAGAACTGAGTTGATTTCAGCTCGCGCGGTCTTAGTAGTTTTCAGCAGTGACTTCGAAGAAGGACTGCGGGTGGGCGCAGACGGGGCATGCGGCTGGGGCCTTGGTGCCGACGACGATGTGACCGCAGTTGCGGCATTCCCACACCTTGACTTCGCTCTTTTCGAAGACGGCTGCAGTTTCCACGTTCTTGAGGAGGGCGCGGTAGCGTTCCTCGTGGCGCTTCTCGATGGCGGCGACGGCGCGGAACTTCTTGGCGAGGGCGGTAAAGCCTTCGGCTTCGGCAGTCTTCGCAAAGTCTTCGTACATGTCGGTCCATTCGTAGTTTTCGCCATCGGCGGCAGCCTTCAGGTTGGCGGCGGTGTCACCGATGCCGTCAAGTTCCTTGAACCACAGCTTGGCGTGTTCCTTTTCGTTGTCGGCGGTCTTCAGGAACAGTTCGGCGATCTGTTCGTAGCCTTCCTTCTTGGCGCAGCTAGCAAAGTAGGTGTACTTGTTGCGGGCCTGGGATTCGCCTGCAAAGGCGGCCTGGAGGTTCTTTTCGGTCTGGGTTCCGGCGTACTTGTTTGCCATAAATTCCTCTTCTTGGGTTGTGGGCTCCTTTTGGACAAGAAAAGCCCAATGTGTCTTATGGGAATATACTTTATTATTTCCATATGGGAACAGATAATGGCCTAAAAAGCTCTTTTTTTTTAAAAAAAGTGCAAAATGAGGGATAACGCGCCAAGAAGATGCGTTTTGCCTCAAGAATCAGGAAGTAAGGCGCAAAAAAACGGTGATGGCGACTAAAATTGCCATCACTATTTCTTTTGTTGCAATAATTTTGTAAGTTTACTATCATATTTTTAGTGTATTTTAATTAATATGAAGCTAAACTTTACACTTCGAATAGCATCTGAGGAAGACCGTAAAATTTTTACGGGCTTCAGGACCGTCTGCCCCTTGATGTGGGACACAAGTATTTCAGTGGATTCTCCCGCCGACGATGCCTTCGAGGTGCTAGTTACCGACGATGCGTCCGAAGTCACGAAGGCGCTGCAAAATTCCAGGCCCCTGTCCGAGACGATCTTTATAGGCGACATGGCCGCGGTAGAAAAATGGTATGGCATGCTCCTGGATGTGTGGCCCAAGGTCGAATCGCCTGAAACACGTAAGCTGCGTGTCGAGAAGCTTCTCAAGAATTTGCAGACGCGCTTTGACGCCTGGCACTACAAGAACCTGCTCACGACAACGATAGACAGTGTACCTGAACTCATCTGGTTCAAGGACTCCATCGGGGCGCACATGATGGTGAACCAGGAATTCTGCAAGACCGTCCACAAGACCAAGGAAGACATTCGCGGTCGTGGCCATTATTATATCTGGGACATTTCCGAGGAGGAATACAAGAAGGGCGAATTCGTCTGCATGGAATCCGAAACGGATACGATGAACGCGGGGCATACCTGCGTGTTCGACGAACCGCTCAAGACAAGCGAAGGCATGAAGCAGCTCAAGACCTACAAGACGCCGCTTTATGATATGTTCGGTAAGATCATGGGTACAGTCGGCGTCGCGCATGACGTGACGGACTTCGGCAACATGGGACTTGAACTTTCTATCCTTGTAGAAAATATTCCCTTCCCGCTGATTCTTTGCGATAAGGAATGGCGGACCCTCAAGATGAACGATACCTTCAAGAAACTTGTCGGGATGGAAGGGGCGCCTATCGGGAACTTCTCTTACAGGGACTGGATCTCGCATAACATGATACCGATGGGCGAGGAAAAGGTGGATACCCGTGGGCGTTCGAGGGAACGCGAGTACGTGCTGAATGTCGAGGGACAGTCGCATTACTTTATCGTCATCGAGCAGGAAATCATGGACTACTTCCAGAATGTTTCCGGGTATTTCGTGATCCTGCGCGACGTGACCATGGCCCATAATTACGAGAGGATGATCCTGAACGAGGCAAATACCGATGCGCTTACGGGGCTTTACAACAGGCGCTATTTCGAGGATTTCCTCCGTAACAACGCGAACAAGCCGATGACGCTTATCTACCTGGACCTTGACCGGTTCAAGGAAATCAACGATAACTACGGTCATAAGCGTGGCGACGAAATCTTGAAGGGGACGGCGAAATTTATTCTGGACTGTTTCCCCGACGGGCTTGTGGCGCGCTTGGGTGGCGACGAGTTTACGGTCATTACGGAAAAGCTTGTCCCCGAACACGAAGTCCAGGAACGCTGCGAGGAATTGAACAAGAGGATTTGTACGCTCTTCCGCGAGGGGGACTTTAGCATATCGATAAGCTACGGCATTTCTGCTACGAATGGCAACAGGAATATCGACGGCCTGTTGCGTGAAGCCGATGACCGAATGTATGAACACAAGAGAAGGAGATCCCCATGACACTCATGATTATTCAACTGCTGATAGTGCTCCTTGCACTTTACGTGGGGTCGCGTTACGGGAGCCTTGCGCTCGGCGCGATTTCGGGAATCGGCCTTGCGATTCTCGTGCTCGGTTTTGGCATGCAGCCGGGAAAGCCCCCTACCGATGTTATCTACATCATTATCGCGGCGGTCACGTGTGCGGGTATCCTGCAGGCGTCGGGCGGTATGGATTGGCTGATCCAGCTGGCGGAACGGCTGTTGCGCAAGCACCCGAATCACATCACCATTCTGGCGCCGCTCTGCACGTTCTTCCTCACGGTGCTTGTGGGTACGGGTCACGTTGTCTATACGCTGATGCCTATCATTTGCGATATCGCCCTCAAGAAGGGGATCCGTCCGGAACGCCCTTGTGGCGTGGCCTCCATCGCGTCGCAGGTGGGCATTACCTGTTCGCCGATTGCCGCTGCGGTGGCATCGTTCGTGGTCATCTCGAATGCGAACGGTTTTGAGATCAACAACTTGCAGGTGATTGCGATTACGATTCCCGCATGCATTTGCGGTATCATGGCTGCAGCCGCCGTCTCTTACAAGCGCGGGTTGGACCTCGACAAGGATCCCGCCTTCCAGGCGCGACTCAAGGATCCGCAGATGAAGGAATACATGTACGGTAGCACCGCATCGGTTCTGGACAAGGAAGTCCCGAAGGAAGCGAAGCGTGCCGTGTATATTTTCCTTGCCGCCCTTGCGGTGATTGTGCTGTTCTCCGTTTTCCAGATTGCGGGTCACGATATCCGTCCGAAATTCCCGACGGGTAAGGTGATAGACGGTGTCGCCCAGATGAAGCCGCTGGCGATGAATGTCATTATCCAGATCGTGATGATTTCGGCTGCAGCATTTATGATCATTTGCTGCAAGGCGAATCCGAAGAAGGCCGTGTCGGGTGCCGTGTGGCAGAGCGGCATGGTAGCGGTTGTTGCCATTTACGGAATCGCGTGGCTTGCCGATACCTATTTTGCGAACTACATGGACGTGATGCAGGGCGGCCTCAAGGACATCGTGCAGCATTACCCGTGGGCGATCGCGATTGCGTTCTTTGCGGTGAGCGTGCTGATTAACTCGCAGGGCGCCGTGGTGGTGGCCATGCTCCCGCTCGCTTACAGCCTCGGCATCGAAGGGCCGGTGCTTTTGGGCGTGCTCCCGAGTGTGTACGGTTACTTCTTCATTCCGAACTATCCCTCGGACATTGCGACCGTGAACTTCGACCGTTCGGGAACGACAGTTATCGGTAAGTACCTGCTGAACCACAGCTTTATGCGGCCCGGCATGACGAGCGTGATTGTCTCGACGATCGTGGGCCTACTGCTCGTGAAGATTTTCTACTAGAAAATTGTTCGTTTGTAGCAAATATCGGATAAACGATGCTTTATCCGCATATTTTGCCGTTCATCGCAAATTTGTTTGCGATGAGTTGCATATTTTGTACAAAAATCTAATTTTCAAGTATGAAGATTAGACATGCGGCATCATTTGTATTTTGCATACTGTTTGCGCTGTTTTCCACAGGGTGCGTCACGACGAATATTCATAAGTTCCGGATGAGTGTTTCTGAATCCCCGGAGGTCCATGGAGCGAATACCAAGCAGGAACCCCATTCTGGGGCGTGGAGATTTTCGGGGAATGTCAATTACAATTTTGATAAGAATGTAAATATCACCGAGAATACTTCAGAGTTAAAGGATCTTGATGAATTTATGAATGACCTTGCTGTCTTGAAGAGGACGAAATTCCAGAGTGCGGAATACAAGATGGGCGGTGTCGACTTCAGCGGAAAAGTGGACTATCTCTATAAGGCAAGAGGTTTCGTAATTGGCGGCGGCTTGGGCTATAATGACGGAATCATTTCTCATCTTACAATAGGTGCCAACTTTTCGCATTTTGAATTTGGCTCCTTTATCGGAGTGTACGGCCTGCATAGTGATATTGAATATTGGGGAGAAACCAGCGAAGGCTCCGATGGCGTAAGTGTGACCTTCAAAGACCACAATGACCAAACCAATGTAAGTGTTTTTGCGGGAATGTATGCGGGATTGTATTTTGACAAGCTTTTCTTTAATTTGAGCGTAAGCTCTTACAGGCCGAACCCCGAAATGGAAGGAACCGATTTAAGTGTTCCAGGCATTGCGACTGTCTACCTGACCACAGGTTACAGGCTTAATCGATGGTTTGAAGTCAGCGTAGGAGGCATCGCCACCTATATCGATGCTCCGAATGGTTATAACGGGGGCGTTACCAGTGGCATAAGCCTTTACCTGTAAGCGGTTCGTTCCGATACGAAGGCTCCCTGTTTCCTGCGCGAACCAAAAAAATTTTTTTAAGGGACGAATTGCCGCCCCTTTGTTGTATATTTAGGGAAAAAGGCGGTACCTTATGCTGATAGAAAAGATTGCATCCCCTGCAGATGTGAAGAAGATGGACATGGAAAGTCTGAAGGCGCTCGCGGCAGAAATCCGCACGGCGCTCCTGAACAAGATTTCAAAATGCGGTGGGCACCTGGCACCGAACCTCGGATTCGTGGAGCCGACCATCGCGCTGCACTATGTTTTTAAATCGCCCAAGGACAAGATTGTCTACGACGTCAGCCACCAGAGCTACACGCACAAGATTTTGACGGGCCGCGCCGAGGCATTCCTGAATCCGGAAAAGTACTGGAGTGTTACGGGCTACACCGAACCTTGCGAAAGCGAACATGACCAGTTTATGATTGGCCATACTTCGACTTCGGTGAGTTTGGCTCTTGGACTTGCAACCGCCCGCGATGTCTTGGGTGAAAAGGGCAACGTGATTGCCGTTATCGGCGACGGTTCGCTCAGCGGTGGCGAGGCATTCGAAGGTCTCGACAATGCAGGCGAATATGCGACGAACTTTATCGTCGTGGTAAACGATAACGAAATGTCCATTGCCGAAAACCACGGCGGTCTTTACGGGAGCCTCGCGGAACTCCGCGCCACGCAGGGCAAGAGCGAAAACAATTACTTCAAGAGCCTCGGCTTTGACTATCTGTATGTTGAACAAGGTAACGACATCGAATCGCTTATTGCGGCTTTCAGGCAGGTGAAGGATTCCGCGAAGCCCGTGGTCGTTCATATCCACACGCTCAAGGGCAAGGGCTACAGCTTCGCTGAAAATGCGAAGGAAGGTTTCCATTGGACAGCCCCCTTTGATATTCCGAGTGGTGTCGTGAACTGGGGCAACGGCGAATCTTACGGCGCAATCCTCGGCGACTACCTGATGAAAAAAATCAAGGCGGACCCGAAGGTGGTCGTAATCCATTCCGCAGTGCCCGCAGGTATCGGATTCTTTGCTGACCAGCGCAAGGAGGCGGGCAAGCAGTTCATTGACGTGGGCATTGCCGAAGAGCACGCCATCGCACTCGCCTCGGGCCTTGCCAAGGGCGGCGCGAAACCCATCTACAGCACGCACGGCACGTTTATCCAGCGCACCTATGACCAGCTTTCGCAGGACCTTTGCGCGAACAACAATCCGGCCACTCTGCTGATTACCATGTCGGGTGCCGACGGCATGAACGACACTACGCACCTCTGCATTTTCGACATCCCGATGATGAGCAACATCCCGAACCTGGTGTACCTCTGCCCGACTTGCGTGGAAGAGGCGATCGCCATGATGGATTTCGCGATTGACCAGACGGAACACCCGATGGCCATCCGCATCCCGAACGGAGTTGTGCATCGTAATGTTGCATTTGACAGGGATTACTCCAAGCTGAATACGTACAAAGTAGATAAGCGCGGAAGCAAGGTCGCTCTGATGGGTCTCGGAAGCTACTATGCCCTTGCTGAAGAGGCCGCAGCGGAACTTGCGAAGCAGGGAATCGACGCAACCATTATCAACCCGCGTTTTGCGACGGGTGTCGACTGCGAAGTGTTGGACGGGCTGCGCGCCGACCACCAGGTTGTCGTGACGCTCGAAAACGGCGTGGTCGATGGAGGCTTCGGCGAGAAGATTGCCCGCTTCTACGGCAACACCGACATGAAGGTTCTCGTAAAGGGTCTCAAGAAGGAATTCTACGACAAGGTTCCCTACGGCGAGCTGATGGAAAGAAACCGTCTCACGCCCAAGCAGATTGTGGAAGACGTGATGTCGGTTATAAAATAACGTCACCGATACTAGAATTGTGATATTTGCCTGAAATAAGTGTATATTTCAGGTATGTCCATCTCGCGGCACGTATTCCGACTGATGCTACCCGCACTCCTGTGCGGAGCGTTTCCGCTTGCGGCAGGGCCGTTTGTCGGTGCCGCTCATGCCGCAGAAATCGCGGGCGTGTTCGATGCAGGATGGACGACCGCGTACCAGTCGCAGGATTCCATTACGCACATGCACCAACGCTTGCACGCGCTCGGCATGGACCAAGTCGTGCTGCAATACGCCGCTGTCGAGGCAACGCATTTGTATTACCCTTCGGAACTGGACTTTCTGCAGGATACGCAATACAAGAATAATCAGCTGTTCCCGAAAAGCATCGAGGCCGCAAAAACGGCAGGCACCAAACTTTGGTTTGGGCTCTACTACAATGGCGAAAACTGGTACACCCCACCGACCGCCGAGCAGCTCGATACGCTTACATCAAGAAACCTGAAAGTCCTCGAAGAAATCCATTCGCTATACGGCAGCGAATCCGTTATCGAAGGCGTGTACATTCCGCAAGAAATCGCGCGCTACTATTGGGACGGCCTGCGCAGCGACGCAACGCCGGAAATGCTCACAGAACATTTCTTGAAGCCGGTCACCGAAGCCGCACAGGCGAAGGGCTGGAAGGTCATGGTTGCCCCATTCTACAACCAGAATCTGGAAACGCCCGAGAAGCTGCAATCGTTTTTCGAAAAGCTCTTTGCCGCAGGATTCAAGCCCGATATTATCGCCGTACAAGACGGCATCGGCGCAAACGATGCTGGTAAACTCCACGCTGAAATTGCAACTGTAGGCGGCTACGAACGCGCTGTAGCGCAAGCCTGCAAAAAGTACAGCATCGATTTCTGGGTGGACATGGAACTGTTCCGCACTGACGACTCGCACGCACTCGCCGACAGCGCAAGACTCTCGGCACAGCTCGACACCGCATACACCGCAGGCGCCGCAAAAGTTATCGCCTATGACCTCGCCGTCCTCGGAAACGACGGCCTAGACTCCCTCGAAAAATGGCAACTTGGCAAAGGAAACGGTGAAGCCGCTGCCATTGCAAAACGCCGCGCTCCCCAAACAAATGCGCACTCCAGTGATCGCAAGCAGGATCCGCTCAAGTACTACAAGCCGGACGGAGCAAGAGCCCAGCCCGGCCAGAGAGTGAGGAAGTATACGAAATAAAAAACTCCCCGAACGCTAGGCTCGGGGAGAGGGTTTACTTGGTCGGGAAATCTCATAAGAACATATGTATGCAAACAATTATGCTTGACATTCAAGTTCTTTTTTGTTAATCTTAAAAATGGAGTTTACCAATATGAAAAAAATTCTATTCGTCAGTCTCATCTGTTTTATGTCAGCATTCGCTTGGATTCCCGGTGTATGTGACATAGGAGACGCTCGTCAGGACAGTTTTGGAAAAGCCGAAGACTATTTTATTATGAAGGAATGCGTTGAAGGTTCCGGCAAACCCATTTCTCTCAATAATTACCGAGATAAGGTGTATTGGTGTGCTTGCTACACGGGAGCTATGGCATGTTATTTCGGAAAGGACATGGGGAAATTGAGGAATGCATCGGACAAAGAGTTCCAAGAAGCAGACGAAAAGGCATCAAAATTAGCGAAAAAATGTTTCAATAAAATGAAGAACTAAAAATGCCACAAGAGAAACAAACGCCTAAGCAGGATACGTTAAAGCAACAGCATAGTAAACTTGTAGAAAAAATTGACAAGTTTATTGAAGAAAATAAAGACCTAAGTTATGGAACAAGTTCAAAAAAGGCAGACTCTTTTAATTTACTTGTAAAAGAATACAGCAAATCGCTTTCGAAAAAATCAACTGTTGATAGAAATCAGCGAGATTGGAATCGAGACGATAAAACTGTTGAAAGATTCAAAAAATATCGAATACGTGTTGCAGAAACATCGATTTTCCAACTTAACGAATTCTACAAGTTTCTTCTTTCGCTGAAGGGCGATGTCATAGTGCCATCTAGAGGAATACCAAAAGAAATGCACCCCTTGGGCTCAGAAACGCTTGTAGCGTTTCTCCGAAAAAAATCGGCTGAAATTGACATCCCCTCCGATTAGCCTTCAAAGAAATTAATTTTCCTCGGCTACATCATCTTGGTTCTCTGCAGTCTGTACTTTCGGTTCACCAGCACAGCATTTTCTGATATCTTCGATTAGCAATTCTATTTGTTGCAACTGATAAGGAATTCGTTGAATCCTTCTACGCTCTTCATCGATCTTCAATGCATATTCGTAGTTTATCTTTTGAACCGCGGAATCGAAATTTCTTTTCAGCAAATAGTAGCGTGCCGCAAACCACGTTGCTGCCGCTGTTAATGCAATAAATAGCAAAAATACCACAATGGCTTCTGCAGAGATTGTCGAAGGGACAAAGTAGTCTGACATATTCAAAATGCTCTGTTAGATGTATTTGACATTTTAAAGATAATTAAAACCTTGCGTTTTAAAAAGCCGATCCCCCGTATCAGGGCCCTTGTTGCCACATTGTTCCTTAACATTTGAGCCCTCAAAGGAATTCCCGGACACGCGAACCGTAAAGGTTTCAAGCGAGTTGAATCGTTCTATCGCTTTATAGCAAAGGACATTGGTCGCAATTTTGATATCGCTAGAAATACCCTTCAGTTTTTCAACGGCCTTGAGCATGCTCTTGCCCGAATTGATAACAGAATCGACCAGAATCACCCGTCTGCCGCATAGTTGGTCCGCATTCCGTTCAAAGAAATCAGGCGAGTTCTTGTCGTCATAAAACAGGATTGGACAATCCAATTTATCTGCTATTCCTAAAGAAAATGGTAGACCGCCACGCATAAAGCAGACAACTACACCACAGTGAAGTTCCGACCAGAAAGTCTTTGCGAGTTCAAACCCTAAATGATGGTGGGCTTCGCGCAACTGCGTACCGGCTACGTTAGAATTGCTCTTGCAAGTGGCAATCCAATTGTCAGGATCATAGAAATCAGCGGTTTCAACCAACGAGTAAATCATTATACAACCTCGATGTTAGTATATTGAATGTTATTTTGTTTAGACTGTCTGATATTTGTTTCAGAATGGCGATTTATGTATTCCTGCAAGGAAGGACGGACCTTTCCTGGAGCATAAAGCACTCCCTGAGTAGCCGCCTCAAGCATATAGATATCTGTCATGCTGTCGCCACAAGCAAACACTTCGTTATCCTGCGACAGAATTTTAGAGAGATAGCCCTTGACAAAATCTGATATTGTAATACCAAAACAAGGATTGCTACTCAACATCAAGTCTGTCATGCCTGTCTCTTCACGAATCTGATGCCAGATATCGCCAATGCCGGACGTAACACCCACAATAAGGTACCCCTGCTTGCGGAGTTCTTCTATCTTATTCTTGACAATAGGATTAAAATGAATCTGACTTACAGAAGGCAATACAGAAAAATCCCTATACAGTTCTTGATATTTCCAGAACTGATATTGCGTATAGATATCGCCTGCAAACAGCTTCTTGACCGGTTCAATTGATGCATTATTCGCCTCAAAAAAGAGTGTTCCCGTATCTTCTTGAACCAAGGTTCTGTCACAATCAAATAAGGCTATCTTGCCCGAAGAAAAAATCCTGCAGATTTCGGCTAGGCGGGTCGCCTGCTGGTGGGCATCGACGAACCTGAAATTCGCATCATACATATCCAAGAATTTCAGCACATTTTCATAATCGTCGTCAAGGACAATAAAGTCTTTATTATACTTGAAGCATTCATCCCTGAGGCCTGCAATTTCGTTACGTTGCCACGCCGCGATATCTTCTACGCTAAGTGATGCGTACTTCTGATTCTTTTCGGAAACGGCGATACGTTCCTTGACCACATCAGGTTTTGCCATTAAGTAAAAGAAGGCATCGTAACACTTGGCGTCGCTCTCTGTAAAGACGACTTCATAGCGGCAATCTTTAGGAAAACAGAAGTGTCCATCTGCAAGGATGTTTTCTTTTTGAGATAAGTCTGCGGCGTACTGAACACGTATCATATCCTTGTCTTTTGGAGAAAGATCTCGGAAGTTTTTTCCGAAATTCTCTTGAGCCATAAGATTCAGGGTCTCAGAACCCTTTGGATGTTCATAACCCTGGAACTTGCCAGAGGCAAGAAGCTTGTTGATGAAAGTATCCTTGCCAACGCAAGAGATGCCATAAATTGCGTACTTCATATAAGTATCCTTTTAGAGGTTATCGTAATAGCACTGACCATCAGTGCAAGGAGTAATGTGAGAGACCATATAACGTTCAATTTCGTCAATAGGGTCTGTTGCGTTACCGAGTTCGTATTTGGAGTTTCCAACGAATCGTCCACAGGGGTAAACTTTTCCGTTATCGAAATAGATGTTGGTGCGTCCGACTCCGCAAAGTTGACCATACATAGTGCAGTCGTATTTCTTGGCTTTGAATTGCCTCATTTCAAGCTTGCGAGTTTGGGCAAGTTCCAGAAATTTCTGGAAGTCTTGTTTGCTAATCAACAAACGCGGAGATTCAACATCGACAAGTCTTGAAAATGTGACGTTCCTAAAGTTTTCTTCAAAGAAGTCCAAGACACTTTCTGCATGGCGTAAAATTTCGCGGTGAACTGTGGCGTTTACAGAGGGGGATTCGCCAAACACACCTTTATAGAGTTCTACAGATTGCATGATGGTTGCAAAAGAACCTTTCCCGGTAGCATTTACGCGGCACAAGTCGTTAATGGGTTCGTATCCGTCAATTGAAAAGCAGAGCTTGATGATATCGCGATTCTCGAAAAAGAATTGGCAGATATCTTCGTTGAAATGCATCCCGTTTGAGATGGTGTAAAAGCTTAAAAGGTGTTCTTTATCAATGACTTTTACCATTTTAATAATGGCTTTGATGAGCTTGAAACGCAACAAGGGTTCACCGGAGCCAACGAGTCCAATCTTCATATGACCTTGATTGGCTTTTGCGTAATCCAGAAGGTTAAAGATGATTTTCTTGGCGTTGGTTTCGCTGATTTCAACGACACTTTTTTTGTCGATATGCGTGTCAAAATGGCAGTAGGTGCAACGAAGTTGGCATTTGCTAGAGAGTGAAATACAAGCGCGGTCTATCATTATCGATCCTCCTTTTCAAAAACCATTAAAAGGTCCTGGTTATTAGTTTTTAGAGCGTAATCCTTGGCTGTGAGACCTTCTATGCTTCTGATTTTTTTGTCGGTCAGCGGATAAAGAATTCTTGCGCAATCAATTCGTTCTTTTATGCAGGCTTTAATCAGGGCGGTAAATCCGTTAGAATCTTGCTGGTTTGCACATGCGCCCTGTTCGCAAAAATACCGTACTAGCCTTGCTTTGCCATGCCAAGCTGAAATCATCAGCGCTGTATTGCCACGATTACGGCCTTGGGACATGCAATCAACATCGGCTCCTGCCCTAATGAGACATTCCACCAATTTTGTTTCGCCCAATTGCACGGCATGGCTAATCGCTGGTAACCTGTACTTGGCTTCATCGCAAAGGTTCAAGTTTATTCCAGGCAGGTTTGTGAGAAACTCTACCATGGCAACAGACTTGTTCCGGATAGCCTGAATAAGGGGCGTATAGCCGGTAACGGGGTCAATAAAATTTGGGTCAACATCCTTCACAAAGTTTTTTCTTGCATTGTTTAAGTTTCCTGCCTTTACCGCCGCAAAGAACGTTCCAGAAGCCTCCTTATTAAACTTTCCTGTGCTGACCGGAAACTTCTGCTCAAATTTCTGCGGATTCAGAACTTCGAAATTAGAGGCTCTCTCTACAGCAAGCGAAAAGAGTACATCGTCCGTCAGCAGATACACCATGCAGTCTGCATTACGCTTAGCCACCTGTTTTGCGGCAAAAATGATCTTTTGGTCATTGATTCCTTCTGCCTGCTCCTCGTGTACCACAGAAATACGATTCGGATTTTCCTTGCAAAGTTTTTCGATAGAAACCATGGCAAGCCATGCCTGCTGCTTTTTCCCGTGATCCTTCTGGTAGTTCAATTCGTAAACTACCACTTTGGGAATCATCACCTTGCTCACACCCTCTGTTGCTAGCAGTCTCTGCAAAATCCTCGGGCGATTCAAGATGACGCATGTATCAAGAACAAAAATTGTGTTATTCATATATAACCATCCTTTTTAACATCCACGTCCTAAAAAGACAACATTCCTAAGGCCAATATCAGCTTTGAGCTGCTTGACAGCCTGATGGCGGTAAACGCCCTTGATATAGCGATAGGGTTCTGCCGAGAAAAAGATCCTTTCCCCCCTCTTGAATGAAACACCGTTCAGGCTGAAATCGCTATCCTGAATCCATACATGGTCTGTCAGCGAATTGCCCTGTTCGTCCATAACATTCGTCAAGACTGCAACCATCTTCTTGCTAGCGGTCATACCAATGCGACCAAAATTGGCGCTGTAAGAATGACGGGTAAGTGTACTGCCGAGATTTCTCATAATTCTGTCCTTTTTTGTTGTGACCGCGACTGCGGAGGTTTTAAAGGCAAGGGTTTTCCCCCTTACGATTACAGATTTAGATTTTGGTTCCGGGACAAAACGGGACAAAAAGAAGGAGGATTATTTCGCCCCCTTGAAGAGCCTGCTTGTCGGATTCTTCTGAATTGACCGATTCTTTTGTACTGCAAGGTACTGCTTGTTAAAACCGCTAGTCCCCTTGTTAGAGTTCTTCTGGTTTGCGTGATTGTCACGCGGCGAGAGTTTAGACATAGATGTATCCTTTTTTGTAGGGTTAGAAGCGTTCTTCAACGCCTTGGTTAACGAAATAAGCAAGTAAGTCGTTATCTATGCGGAACTTCACTT
>LVAE01000117.1 GCA_001603905.1 Fibrobacterales bacterium Fibro_02 | reverse complement strand
TTTTGTGTATTTCATATATGAAAACCCCGAAAGTTGTGTCCAACTTTCGGGGTTCACATCACTTGCTTGCGGGGCTTTATTTCCTGGTTCCTGTACTGCATCGAGGTGAACCTTCGGTCTTCTACGGTGGTAGGCATGGTCGGGGGAGGTGGCATCGGCCTTGTGCTGCTTTCGTACCTGAAAGGCTTCAAGTATAACATGTCCTTTACCATTATTCTCGCTATCGCCGTAATGGTCCTGTTTGTAGATGCTCTTACCAACTATTTACGCAAGGAGCTGGATTTAGAATGACGGCAACAGCAATCCGCAGGACGGCCTCGGGAAAAATGAGGATCGACTGCATCGAAAAGAATCGGTCGGCCTCTGTATTTCTGGTTGTCATGGCGGTTCTCTCCATTTTGGGAATGCTTTACCTGGATATTCCCTGGTCCAAGATGCTTGCCCGTGTCCCTCAGGTGGCGGGAGTGTTCTGGAAACTGGGGCATCTTGATTTTTCGAACTTCGACCTCATCGGTACGGCCCTTTTGGAAACCATTTCCATTACGGTGCTTTCCACTATTTACAGTCTGCTCCTTTCCATCTTTTTTGGCATGCTGGCTGCAGAAAACATTTTTCGGTGCCCCCTCCTTTCCACTTCGGTCAAGGCTGTCTTTTCCTTCCTCCGTGCCGTGCCCACCCCGGTATGGGTCCTCTTGATGATGATCTGTATCGGGATGGGACCTGCGGCTGGAATTGCGGGGCTCTGTGTACACACCACGGCTTTCTTTACACGGGCTTTTGCCCAGAGTTTTGAGGCGGTCCCTACCCAGACCATAGAAGCTTTACAGTCGGCGGGAGCGAGCCGGATTTCCGTATTCTTCAATGCGGTTCTTCCCTCGGCTATCCCGGAACTGGAGGCCTGGACGGGAATGCGCTTCGAAATCAACTTCTCGGAATGTGCCATCCTTGGCATGGTGGGGGCTGGCGGTATTGGCTATGTCATCTCCACTAACATCGAAGGATATGAATACGGTACGGCGGGACTTGCCATCCTCTGCGTATTCGTCATTGCCTTTTGCATTGAACGGGCCTTTATCTGCATCAAGGCCAGGCAACGGGCCTGCTAACTCACACGGTAACGAAGGAACCATTATGAAACTGGCAGAAGAAAACTACATCGAGCGGGATGTGTCGTGGATGCTCTTTAACCGCCGCATTCTGGCGGAAGCACAGCGGCAAGAAATTCCGCTGATGGAACGGCTCAACTTTTTGGGAATTTACAGCAATAACCTGGATGAATTTTTCCGGGTCCGCGTAGCGACTCTCAACCGTATCGTGGATTTTGCAGACAAGAATTCCAAGGACCTTCGAGAACGTAGCAAGCAGGCCTTAAAGACCATCGGAAGGCTTAACGCCAAGTACGCCCAGACCTTCAAAGAAACCGTTAAGGATGTGTTCAACCAGTTGCAGAAAAAGCATATCCACCTTCTTTCGGAGCAGGAACTGGACGATTCCCAGAAAGAGGCCGTAAAGGAATACTGCCTCTCGAAACTGGCGGGGAACCTTTCTCCCGTCTGGCTTTCTTCGGTCCAGGGAGTCAATTCCCTGTCCGACGACTCCATCCACTTTGTCGTCCGCCTCAAAAAGCAGGACGAGCAGAAGAAGGGGCGCCGCAAGGGCTATGCCATTATCGAGATTCCCGTCAAGAAGTTCGGCCGTTTCGTGCAACTGCCCGATGTCAGTTCCGGTAATGTTACGGACCATTACGTCTTGTACCTGGACGATGTAATCCGCTGCGCCTTGCCCTACCTTTTCCCGGGTTCCGGCTTCAACCGTTTCGAGGCCTGGTCCTTCAAGTTTACGAAGGATGCAGAAATGGAACTGGACACCAACATCCAGGGCGGTACGCTGCAGAAAATTGCCAAGGGGGTAAGGAGCCGCAAGAACGGTTTGCCCATCCGTTTTATCTACGACGAAAAAATGCCCCGGGAAGTGCTGAAGAAATTGCTGGAACAGCTGAAACTTTCTTCGGTGGACGTGAGCCTTCCTTCGGGCCGCCATCAGAACCATAAGGACCTGATGAAGTTTCCGCGGTTTGAAGCTCCTAGAGGAACGAAGTTCGAATACCCCAAGTGGCCTTCGGTCATGCCCGCCTGGGCCATGGCCCCCACCCTTCTGGATGTCATCCGCGAAAAGGACCGCTTCATCCATGTGCCTTACCATTCCTTCGATGCCTACATCAACCTGTTGCGGGAAGCCGCCATCAATCCGGAAGTCAAGGGAATCAAGACCACCCTCTACAGGCTCGCCCGTGATTCGAAGGTTATCGGTTCCCTGATCGCCGCGGCCCGTAACGGCAAGAAGGTGACGGTGGTCATCGAGCTCTTGGCCCGCTTTGACGAGGAATCCAATATCGACTGGTGCAAGAAAATGGCCGACGCGGGTATCCACGTGATTATGGGGGTGGAAGGCCTGAAAATTCATTCCAAGGTGACGCTGATTACGGCGAAGAAGGGAAACCTGGCCTGTATTTCTACGGGCAACTTCCACGAAGGAAACGCCTGCGCCTATACGGACTTTCTGCAGTTCACGGCGCGGCAGCCTATTGTAAAGGACGTGGAGCGGCTCTTCGACTTTATCGAAAAACCCTATATGTCCGTCAAGTTCAAGGAACTGGTGGTTTCACCCAACGACATGCGCCGACAGCTGATCCGGCTCATTAACCAGGAAATCCGCAACCATAACCTGGGCTACCCGGCCTATATCCTGTGCAAGCTCAACCATGTCACCGACGAAAGCATGGTGAAAAAAATTTACGAAGCCGCTTCGGCAGGTGTCAAGGTGGATTTACTGGTGCGTGGCAACTGTTCTTTGGTGCCTTCCTTGCCGGAACTGGGCGGAAACCTGCGTGTCAACGCCATTATCGACCGCTACCTGGAACATTCCCGTATCCTCATCTTTGCTAACGGTGTAGATCTGGAACACCTGGGAGTGGGCGAAGAAGACGGTAGCTACCACGACTACAAGGTATTTATCGGTTCGGCCGACTGGATGCCCCGAAATCTGGACCACCGCATCGAAGTCTATTCTCCGGTTTTCGACATCGACATCAAGCGGGAAGCCCGACTCGTCGTGGAGCAGGGCATGCGCAACAATTACAATAGTTTCAGGTCCCAGGCGGAACTGTATAAACATTACAAGGCAGTAGAAAAGTAAAATGAAAAGTGCAAGAAAGAACCCTATCAACCTGGCCGCTATCGATATCGGCTCCAATGCGGCCCGTTTGCTCATCAAGACCGCCACTTTCCAGGAAGACGGCTCCGTTAACCTGGAAAAGCAGCAGTTTATTCGTTTTCCCCTGCGCCTGGGCGTTGACGTTTTCCAGAACGGGAAAATCAGCGAGGAACGGGAAGAACAGTTCCTGTGCATGATCAAGGCCTTCAAGCAGTTCATGAACATATACAATGTGGCGGATTACCGCGCCTGTGCCACTTCGGCCCTGCGGGACGCGACCAACGGCCAGAAAGTGCTGCGCCGAATCCGCCATCGTACCGGAATCGATATTGAACTGATTTCAGGTGAAGAAGAAGCCCGGGTCATTTACGACAACCACACGGAACAGCTCCTGGAAACCGCTCCCCGAAAAAACGGCCTCGAAAGGACCATCCTCAACGTAGATGTGGGTGGCGGCTCCACGGAAATTAGCCTTATTTACCAGGGCCTGCTCATGGAAAGCCGAAGTTTCAATATCGGTACCCTGCGGTTGCTCATCGGCCTGGTGGACATGGATTCCATAGACGACATGTGCGACGAAATCCGCATGATGATGGTGAATCGGGGGCCCGTTTCTATTATCGGTTCCGGCGGAAACATCAACAAGCTTTATCGTCTGGTACCCAAGAAGGTGCGGCGGGATAATCGCCTTTCCCTGACGCAACTAGAACAGCTTTACGACAAACTTTCTTCCCTCAGTTTCGAGGAACGGATGAAACAGTTTGACCTCCGCTCCAGCCGTGCCGACGTCATTGTGCCTGCGGCCCAGATCTTTATCTCTATCGCGAGGGCAGTCAAGGCCACCGAAATCATCGTCCCTACCATCGGCCTTGCCGACGGCATCATCAAGGAACTCTGCACAAAGATACAGACCAGGGATGGCGTCGGGAAATAGACTGAATTTAATCCACTGTCTGAAAAAAAAGTAGGCGAGCCGAATGGCCCGCCTAAAATGTTTTCACAACGGAAAAATCCTTATTGTGAATCGCTTTTTATTTTGAAATGATTAAACAGAACAATAAGATTGGTTTCTAACCGATTCTGGTGTTACTGAATTCATAACGAACTCCTATCTGAAGATTTCCCAGGACAGAATCTCATTCCCGCGACGGAGAACAAGGTAACTTCCTGGTGTGAATGTGTAATTTGAAATTGAAACAGAATGTTCGCCCTCGTTCCATATTCCATTGAACAAAGAGACAAGGGGCATACCAATTGCATTTACCGTTTCTAGTGTATAAGTTCCTTTTTCAGTTACATTCACATAGACTATGTCGTCATCGAAATCGAAATTTGAATAAAAAATAATTTATGGTTATTCATTTTTTATTTCAAAAGTGTAAAGTTGTTTTTGGGGCGGAATTATGACAGCCATTTGTATAAATGCAAATGCGCTCCTACAAATGTTTGAACGGTTTATGCAGGATGCGGGGGTCTTAGGGGGCGGAGCCACCTAGGCGTGAGGGTAGGCGGCAACACAGTGTCGCCGAGGGGGAGACTTCCCCCTTTGTATAAAAAAGATGAGAGCCAAGATTTCTCTTGACTCCCGTCTTACTAATAACCTCAAAGGCCGTAAGGCCTCACTCATGCCTCAGAGCGAGCATCGCGAGCGAGCTCATACCCCAAAGGCACGGAGTGCCGACCTCATACCTCTTACAGGCTGATCAACCCTTCCGTATCCTTGCTCATGGCGTCATAGAATGCGTAGCGGGCGTCAACTTCCTTCTGGAGGTCGTCGGCGAGCTTCTTGGCCACTTCCGGATTGTTACGGGTGAGCTGCTTGTAGCGGTTCTCGGTGTAGATGTATTCCGCAACCGGGATCGTCGGCTTCTTGGAGTCGAGGATAAGCGGAGCCTTTCCTTCGGCGGCGAGAGCCGGATTGTAACGGAGCAGAGTCCAGTAACCGGAATCCACGGCCATCTTCTGGTGCTGAAGCTGGCTGTTGAGATCGAAACCGTGGTTGATGCAGGGGCAGTAGCAGATGATCAGAGACGGACCATTGTGAGCTTCTGCTTCCTGGAGAACCTTCAGGGCCTGAGCGTCGTTTGCGCCGAGGGCGATACGACCGACGTAAACGTTCTTGTAGCTCATGGCGATAAGGCCGAGGTCCTTCTTGCCGGCGCGCTTACCAGCGGCGGCGAAGAGGGCGACCACGCCATGAACGTGGCCCAGTGGGCCATCTTTGCAGAAACCGGTACTCATCATGGAGCCAATCTCTTGAACGGGGCCGACGATTTCGATGAAAAGTAACTAGAAATATTATAAAACTGACTTTACCAGGGCCTGTTTATGGGTAGCCGTAGTTTCAATATCGGAACCCTGCGGCTGCTCTGCGGCCTGGTGGACATGGATTCCGTAGATGACATGTGCGACGAAATCCGCATGATGATGGTGAACTGGGGGCCCGTTTCTATTATCGGTTCTGGTGGATACATCAACAAGCTTTACCGGCTGGTGCCCAAGAAGGTGTGGCTGGACAATCGCCTTTCCCTGGTCCAGCTGGAACGGCTTTAAGAAAATATAAATTACCCGAAGGACTATACCGTCGTCATGGTGACCCATAATATGCAACAGGCCACCCGCGTTTTCGATAGGACCGCCTTTGACCCGACAGAGCCATAAGTGGAAGAAATAGGCTTGCTTCTAGCAGAAAGCCACTGTTATTTC
>LVAE01000116.1 GCA_001603905.1 Fibrobacterales bacterium Fibro_02 | reverse complement strand
GGATGACATAACATGATCAACCTGATTCTTTGTGGTGGTTCGGGCACACGCCTCTGGCCCGTGAGCCGTTCCCTGATGCCCAAGCAGTTCGCGCCGCTCTTTGACGGACAGTCCCTGTTCCGCAAGACGGTGGTCACCAACTCCGCCGTCTGCGAATCCCAGTTTATCGTCTCCAACGCCGACCAGTTCTTCCTCGCGAAGGACCAGCTCGAGATGGAAGGCATGACCGGTAGCAAGTTCCTCCTGGAACCCGTGGGCCGCAACACCGCCCCCGCGATCGCTCTCGCCTGCCTCACCATGGATCCGGAGACCATCGTGCTCGTTTCCCCGTCGGACCACGTGATCCGCAAGAAGGACGAGTACAAGAAGGTACTACTCCGCGCGCAGGAACTCGCCGAGGCAGGCAACCTCGTGACCTTCGGCATCACGCCGACGAGCCCCGAGACCGGCTACGGCTACATCGAGGCCGCGGGCGAAGACGTCAAGCGCTTCGTGGAAAAGCCCGACCTCGCCACCGCCGAGAAGTATCTGCTCTCCGGCAACTTCTACTGGAACAGCGGCATCTTCTGCTTCAAGGCGAAGACCTTCCTCGCCGAGCTCGGCAAGTACTCCCCCGAGATGCTCGCCGCCGCCCAGAAGGCGCTCGCGAACGCGTCCATCGAAGACGGCGAGCCCATTCGCATCGACCGCGACGACATGATGGCCATCCCGAGCAACTCCATTGACTACGCCGTGATGGAAAAGTCGAACAAGGTGAAGGTCGTACCGAGCGATATCGGCTGGAGCGACCTCGGCAGCTTCGACAGCCTCTACAACGAATATCCGCACGACGACAACGGCAACAACGTGAACCCGCGCCACATCGCCGTGGGCTCGAAGAACTCCCTCGTAATGGGCAGTCAGCGCGCCATCGCGACGATCGACCTCGACAAGATGCTCATCGTCGACACGCCGGACGCACTCCTCGTCGCCCCGCTTTCCAGCAGCCAGAAGGTGAAGAAGGTGGTGGAAGAACTCAAGGTCCGCGGTTCCGACCTCATCAACGTGCCGCAGACCGTGAGCCGTCCGTGGGGCACCTACTCCGTGCTCGAATCCACCGAGCGCTACAAGATGAAGCGCATCGTGGTGAAGCCCGGCAAGCGACTCTCCCTGCAGAAGCACCTGCACCGTTCCGAGCACTGGGTGGTCGTGAGCGGCACCGCGACGGTGACCGTCGGCAAGAACGTGTTCTATGTGCGCCCGAACGAATCGACCTACATCCCCGTAGGCGAAGTTCACCGTCTGCAGAACGAAGGCAAGCTTCCGCTCGTAATCGTTGAAGTCCAGGTGGGTGAATACACCGGCGAGGACGACATCATCCGCGTCGAAGACGACTTCCACAGGAAATAAACTTTAGGATTGTAGAAATGAAGATTCTTGTGACTGGCGCGGCGGGTTTTATCGCCTCGAAGATCATGGCGATGCTTTCTGCCCGCGGGGACGAGGTTGTCGGGCTCGACAACATCAACGACTATTACGATGTGCGCCTCAAGTACGGGCGCCTGTGGGAAAACGGCTTCCGTTCTGCGAACGGAGGCGTACTTGCCGAAATCCCCTTCGGGCAGATGCTCGCAAGTTCGACGTTTGCGGGTGCGTGCTTTGTGCGCATGGACCTCGCCGACAAGGGATCCATAGACAAGCTCTTTGCCGAGGAAAAATTCGACAAGGTGGTGAACCTCGCAGCTCAGGCGGGCGTGCGCTACTCCATCACGAACCCGTATGCCTATATGCAGAGCAACATGGCCGGATTCCTCAACATTCTCGAGGCGTGCCGCCACAACCAAGTAAAACATCTGCTCTATGCTTCGTCCAGCTCCGTTTATGGTCTGAACGCGAAGGTGCCTTACAGCGAAGACGACAAGGTGGACAATCCTGTTAGTTTGTATGCGGCGAGCAAGAAGAGCAACGAACTGATGGCGCATTCCTACGCGAAGCTTTACGGCATCCCGATGACGGGACTCCGCTACTTCACGGTTTACGGCCCGTGGGGCCGCCCCGACATGAGCCCCATGCTGTTTGCCCGCGCCATCTCGAAGGGCGAGCCCATCAAGGTGTTCAACAACGGTGACATGATTCGCGACTTCACCTACATCGACGACATCGCCGAGGGCAGCGTGCATGCGCTCGACCATATGCCTGTCGCGGAAAAGTGCCCGAACGGCGTTCCGTACAAAGTATACAACATCGGCTGCAGCCACCCGGTAAAGCTGATGGACTTTATCGCCGAAATCGAGAGCGCGTACGGCGAGCCCGCGAAAAAGGAATTCTTGCCGATGCAGCCCGGCGACGTTTACCAGACGAACGCCGACACCACGAAGCTCGAGGCGGAATGCGGTTACAAGCCCCACTGGAGCCTGCACGACGGCATCGCCGAGTTCATGAAGTGGTACAAGAGCGACAAGAACCCGCTGAGGTAGGGCTGTTGCTGGATGCGGGGCACAAGATGCCCGCATTTTGCGTTAGGGATGGAAGCCCGAAGGGCCGGGAGGGCCGCTTGTGTCCCGCGCTCGGCCCTGGCCGGGGAACGCCCATTTTTCAAGAAAAATGATGTAGGCTATTGACAACCGCCTTGCGTTTGTGTATATTTGATAGTGAACAAATGTGTATCTTTATGCCTTGCGATTTTTGCTTGTCCGCGAGGAAGGAGTTGAAAATGAATGAAAAAGAGCCTATCGTGTTGAATTCTGAGGTAGAAATGAGCAAAACGCTGCAGATCCGCAATAGTACCATCGATTTCTTGGTGTTTACCAAGCAGAATTCTCAGGATTCGATAGAAGTGCGCGTCCAGGACGAAAATGTGTGGTTGACGCAGGACGGAATTTCAAGGCTGTTCGATGTCGATAGGTCCGTAGTCACCAAGCACTTAAAGAACGTTTTTGAGACCAACGAGTTGGAAGAAATTTCAGTATGTGCAAAATTTGCACATACTGCCGCCGACGGCAAGACTTACAATACCAAATTCTACAATCTCGATGCGATAATTTCGGTGGGATACCGCGTGAATTCCATCCGCGCGACGCAATTCAGGCAGTGGGCGACCAACGTTTTGCGCAATTTCGCGATAAAAGGCTATGTCCTCGACAAACAACGCCTGGAAAACGGCCAGATTTTTGACGAAGAATACTTTGAGAACCTGCTCGAAGAAATCCGGGAAATCCGGATGTCGGAGCGGAAATTCTACCAGAAGATTACCGATATCTACGCGACGAGTGTCGATTACAGCCGGGATGCCGTCACGACAAGGGATTTTTTCGCAAATGTGCAGAACAAGTTGCACTGGGCTATCCACCGGCATACGGCTG
>LVAE01000115.1 GCA_001603905.1 Fibrobacterales bacterium Fibro_02 | reverse complement strand
TTTTTTCGTTCCCTATTGATTGCGCTGGTGGCGCTCCTGTTTGCAAGTGTTTCCTTGCAGGCCGCCCCTTACGATCCGCCGACCTGGCGCGATTCTACATGGGATTACCGCAGCGAAGACCCTGGTGATACGACCGAACTTTCGATTGCCAAGGGCGTGGGCGTGGCCTCGACGGTTTTGATTGCCTATGGTGCAGCCTACTGGCTCGTTTTCCACAAGGGATGGTGGGACGAACAGGGGAACGATTTCCATTTCGAGAATGATTTTGACTACGCACTGAACCTGGACAAGTTCGGACATTTCGCATCGGGTGTCATGATGGGCGAGACCTTCTACGAGGCTTACCGTTGGGCGGGAATTTCCGAGTTCAACTCGTACCTTTTTGCTGGACTTTCTGCTTTTGCGACGCATGTGGCGATTGATGTGAAGGACGGCTTTGCGCCCAAGTGGGGCTTTAGCGTTTTCGACGTATTGTCGGGTACCTTGGGAGGCTTTCTGCCTATGGCAGAGCGCTATGTTCCCGTGTTCAAGTATGTGGATCTGAAGTGGAGCTACTGGATCAATTCCAAGGCGTATTACAGACAAAGTGATACGGGCGTGTTCACGGACGATTACTGCAATCAGACCTTCTGGGCTTCGTTCAAGGTTTATCGCCTGTTGCCGAAGGCCGCCCGTGCGTATTATCCGAGCTGGCTTGCCCTGGCGGCGGGCCTCAGCATCGACGAGGGTGTGTTTACGGACGATCCGCACCCGCATCGTGAAGTCTATATCGCGCTCGATTACGACCTGGAAGCTTTCCGCCCGCAGAGCCGCATGGCGCGCACCATCGTGAAGTACCTGAATTACTTCAAGCTGCCGGCCCCCACCGTGCAAGTTTATCCCGAATTCCACTGGTACTTGCTGTATCCGATCAAGTTTTAGAGGGAAAATTTTCTACATGGCACTCCTTCGGAGTGCATATAGTACGGCTCGGCCATGCCAACGCAATACTTGTGTTGGCGCGGCACTCGCCTTTTGCTATATTTGCCCCGTATGTTTACGGGAATTATTCAATCTACCGGTGAAATCGTTTCTATCGAAAGTAGGGGCGATGCGCTTACCATGCGCCTTAAGTCACCGGGCTTTTTTAAGAATTGTAAGTTGGGCGACAGTGTCGCTAACGACGGTGTTTGCCTTTCCATTGAATCTTGCACCGATGACGAAGCTACTTTTTGCCTGATGCACCAGACGGTGGAAAATACGGGCTTCAAGCAGGCCGCAGTCGGCAAGTTGGTGAATTTGGAACTTCCGTGTCGTGCAGATAGCTTTATGGGCGGTCACTTTGTGATGGGCCATGTGGACTGCATTACCGAAGTTATCCAGGTGACTCCGCGTGAAACGGGTGTGGAAGTGGATTTGAAACTTCCGGCAGACCTGCGTCGCTACGTGATTCGCCGCGGTTCGATTTCGCTCAACGGAATCAGCTTGACGGTCGCTGAAAAGTTCGAAGATTCCATTCGCGTGTGCATTATCCCTGAAACCTTGGCC
>LVAE01000114.1 GCA_001603905.1 Fibrobacterales bacterium Fibro_02 | reverse complement strand
CACCGCCGAGGAATTTGAACGCGAAAAAGGTTAGACTGTTCAAGCCCCTATTTTGCCACTTCGACATACACGCCCTTGGGCAAATCGGGGAGTGCTCCGTTAGCGTTGCGTACTCCAACGGGCTTTCCGAGCGCATTGAATATCTTGCTGCCGGGCTTGCCGTATTTTGCCTTGCGCAGGTTGGTGATGACGGTGGTGCCGCCTTCGATTGTTACCGTGATTTCGAAGGTGACCTGCTTGCTTCCGTAAACGAGGGCCTGCCTTATGGTGAACGAATCGCCTGACTTTACTTTGTTCGGCATGTGGCCGATTTTGGTGGTCATGGTCGTGAGGTCCACGTTGGAGAATACGATGCTGGATCCATTCGGGTCCCAGGCGACAATCTTGCCGTCTTTATCAAACCAGTGTCCGGTGCCTTCACCGGTAGTGCGGCTGTTGAGCGTTCCGTCGGGTTCCACTCCGTAGAAAGTTACTTTATCTTCAATTTCACTTTGCTTGATGCCTAAAATCTGGGCGACTTCGCTGCCTTTCAGGTCGAGTGTCTCGTAAGCATAGTTGTTGTCTAGCGGAAGTGTTACGTCAAGTGCGATTTTTTGAACGGTGAGTTCTGCGGTGCTGCTGGAACTTTCTTGTGCAGACGAACTGGACGAGGGTTCGGAGCAGTTTTCGCCGATGCAGAACGTGAGCGAATCGCCGGGTGTTCCGATGTCGGTAATCTTGAGACCCGTCTTGGTGCCGCTATACCAGCGGATAGCGGGGTAGGCATCATCTGAAAATTCCGAATAAGTACCGCTCTTGAAGAACGTGTTGGCGGTGCTGCCCGGGCTTGGCCACTGGTCGCCGGGATTGTCGCTTGATTTTCCTGCGGCGCTGGCGTGCACGATTCGGAGTCCGAGCTTGTCTGCAGCGGAATTGCCTTCAATGGAAAAGTCGTAGTGTTGCATCAAGAGCCCGCTTCCGGCGAGTACCTTGTTGCGGCCCGTGTTGCGCACGTAAGACCACACCAATCCTTCCTGGTTCGGCCTTGCGGGGTTCTTGTAACGGTAGCAGACTTCGCCTGGCTTGGTGACTTCGAGGGAGGTTATGTTATTTACATCTTCGCTGGTGATGTCGACAAACGGAATCCATCCCTGGTCTGCACGATAGAAGTCGTTTATGGCTACGGGGTTCAGGTCGTTCGCGCGGTTGCCCATGGTGCAGTAGTCGCCGTACCAGTAGAGGTCCGGCCAACCGAAGATCATGTGCCCCGATTCATGCACAAAAACGTATATCGAAAACTTGCCCGGCATGTCCGTCATCTGGTGGTGCGTGAGCTTTACGCCATCGCGCTTTTCGCTGGACCATCCGGAATGCGGCCACAGGCCCTGTCCCCAAGTTTGCCCGGCGCCGGCGTAGTGCCGTCCTTGTCGTTGTCGTAGCGCGAAAAATCAACCTGAGAATCGAAATACGCGAATACTTCTTTCATGAGCGAGTCTGATCCCGTGTATCCTTGCAGGCCTTCGTACCATGACTTGGGATGTTTTGCGCGGTACCAGCCGTAGACTTCGTTCGTGAGGTCCAGCTGCCCGTTAGAAACGTCAAGGTAGTAGTCGCGTACAGAACCGTTGCAGCCGTCCCTGTTGAAGCCTTCCTTGTTCAGCCATTCCTCGACTTCGCTTACGGTGACGGGAGCCGCTTGGTCCGAGAAATCGACGAGCAGGGTAAGGCTGTAGATTTTGCCCTTGGGGGCGGCGTAGTGGCTCTGGGTTGTGGTTGCAGTTGTTTTCAGGAGAACACGGGATTTATTGTTGTATTTGGGCATGGCTTCTTCGGGCCAGGCCTGGACTCTTTTCCCCTGGTACACGATGTCGGCGAAAAGCATCGTGGGGAGCGCAAGTAGTAAAACGCCCAACGGCAAAAGTTTGGTTTTCATGAAAACATCCTAGATTGACACCTTTGGGTAAAATACATTCATTTTAAAAAGAGAGCTGCATTGTATCGAAAAAATCACAAAAAACATAATTGGCCGAATTGGTGGAAAATGTGGGGGCTTCATTTTCTTTCTCTGTTAAATATTTTTAAATTATCCGACTAGATAATCGCGTTTTGACGCACAAACTTTTAACCGGCTAATAATTATGTCTAAATTCAAACGCATTCTTCTCAAGCTCAGTGGCGAAGCCCTCGCAGGCGAAAAGGGCCACGGTATCGACAACCAGATTCTTTCTGACATGGCGTCCGAAATCGCATCCATCGTCAAGCAGGGCGTGCAGGTCGCTCTCGTGATCGGTGGCGGCAACCTCGTTCGTGGAATTTCCGCTTCTGCTGGCGGTATGAACCGTGCCCAGGGCGATGCCATGGGCATGCTCGGCACCGTGATGAACGGCCTTGCCATGCAGGACGCTCTCGACAAGCAGGGCATTGACTCCGTCGTGATGTCTGCCATCCGCATGGAACCGGTCTGCGAATTCTTCGACCGCCGCAAGGCCCTCAA
The DNA here is from genome assembly GCA_001603905.1 of Fibrobacterales bacterium Fibro_02. Classification (GTDB taxonomy): domain Bacteria; phylum Fibrobacterota; class Fibrobacteria; order Fibrobacterales; family Fibrobacteraceae; genus Fibrobacter. Next base: position 16,062 of record LVAE01000114.1, on the reverse strand, counting down.
GCTCCTCTCCGCGGGCTCCGTCGTCATCTTCTCTGCAGGCACGGGCAACCCGTTCTTTACTACTGACAGCTGCGCCGCTCTTCGTGCCATCGAAAGCGAATGCGACGTCATCATGAAGGCGACTAAGGTCGACGGCATCTACACCGCAGACCCGGTCAAGGATCCGACCGCCACTCGCTTCGACGACATCAGCTACAAGGAAGTCATTTCCCGCGGCCTCAAGGTCATGGACACCGCCAGTCGCCCTCTGCATGGAAAACAACATGCCCATCTTCGTGTTCAAGATGGAAAAGGGGAACCTCTCCCGCGCGGCCATCAACGGCGACCTCGGCACGCTGGTGCACTGCTAAATTATAAATAACTTACAATTTCGCGCCCATGCAACTGCGGGGCGTTTTTGCATTTTTAGTAGGTCGAAATTGTAATACATGCCCGGCTTTTATGTATATTTATTCTTGAACGAAACTAAAAACCTATAACCTGTAACCTGAAATCTGTTTATGTCTGAATATACCGACANNAAGGCCATCGAGGCCACCGAACGTGAATTTTCCAAGATCCGTGCTGGCCAGGCTAGCCCCGCTATCCTGAACGACGTGCGTATCGACTACTACGGCTCCCCGACCCCGATTTCTCAGGTGGCAAAGATTTCTGTGCCCGAACCGCGCATGTTGCTCGTTTCCCCGTGGGAAAAGACCATGGTCGACCCGATTGACAAGGCTATCCTTGCTGCAAACATCGGCCTTACCCCGATGAAGGACGGCAACTGCATCCGCGTGAGCCTCCCGATCCTTACCACGGAACGCCGTCAGGAACTCGCGAAGATCGCCCGTAAGCATGCCGAAGAAGGCCGCGTGGCTATCCGCAACATCCGCCGCGATGCTAACGACGCCATCAAGAAGAACAAGGAAATGCCCGAAGACGAAGTCAAGAAGCAGCAGGACGAAATCCAGAAGGCAACCGACAAGGCTATCGCCGAAATCGACCGTCTGCTCGCCGAAAAGGAAGCGGACATCCTCAAGGTGTAGTCCGGGGTTTGCGTGGCAAATCAGCTTAGACATGTCGCCATCATTATGGACGGCAACGGGCGCTGGGCCCGCAGCCGAGGTCTCGAACGTTTCCTGGGTCACCGCAAGGGTACCCAGGCGACTATCGATGCTGTCGAGGTGGGTGTAAACCTTAAGCTCGAGCACATGACGCTTTACGTGTTCAGCTCCGAGAACTGGGGCCGCCCCTCCAAGGAAGTGGATTACCTGATGAACCTCCTTATCGAGATGGTCGTCAAGGAAATTCCCGACCTCATGGAAAAGAACGTGAAACTTACGGTCATCGGTAACATGAACCGTTTGCCTGACAAGCCGCGTGCAAGTCTCCAGTCCGCTATCGACAAGACGGCGAACAATACGGGTATGCAGCTGAACCTCGCTATCTCTTACGGTGGCCGTCAGGAAATCGTGGATGCCACGAAGGCGATTGCGGCCCAGGTGGCGGCAGGTATGCTCAAGGCCGAAGACATCGACGAAAGCTTGTTCGCAAAGAATCTTTATTTGAAGGGTGCGCCCGATCCGGATCTCGTGATTCGTACGGGTGGAGAATTTAGGCTTTCGAACTATCTGCTTTGGCAGGCCGCCTACAGCGAATTCTATGTAACGGAAACGCTGTGGCCCGACTTTACCAAGGAGGAATTCTTGAAGGCTGTCGAGTTCTTCAAGACTCGTGAAAGACGTTTTGGGAAGGTGTTGCATGAGTAATCTTGCGCAGCGATTGATTACGGCGTTTATCGCCATTCCGATTGTATTTTTCTTGCTGTGGTTTAATGACTTCAGCCGCATTGGCCTGATGTGCTTTATCGCGGGCGTGGGCGCCTGGGAATGGGCGGGCATGGCCTCCAAGATGTACAAGGGACCCGATACCCGTTACCTTTCGTTTGCTGCATCCTTGGCATTGACGCTCGCGTGGGCGCTTTCCAAGGGTGGTTACTTTGGTATGCCTGCCGTGCCGTATGTGGTCGGCATGACCTTCCTCGTGATTTTTGCGATCTATATCGGCTTGGCCTACGCGAAGGTGGAAATTGATCACCTGTTCCCGTGGCTCGTGATGCAGCTTGGCGCCCCGCTTTATGTGGGTCTCTGGGGTGGCATGAACGTGCTTATGATGGGTAACGGTCAGGGCTTTGAACATTGCTATCCGTTTATCCTGGTGATGACTGGCGTTTGGCTCTGCGACACGGTGGCGTATTTCTTCGGTAAGTTCGCTGCGGGCAAGGGCCCCTTCGGTCGTCATCTGTTTGCACCGAGCATCAGCCCGAAAAAGACCTGGGAAGGTTCTGTTGCGGGTTCCATTGCGACGGTGGCATGGATTGCCTATTGGGCAAAGTGCAGCGCCGCTCTCGGTTGCTTTAACGTGGATATCGACTGGGCGAAGGCGATTGGCCTTGGCCTCTTGGTGACTGTCGCGGGTCAGGTGGGCGATCTGTTGATGTCAGCCCTCAAGCGTTGGAGCGGCACCAAGGATTCCGGCAACTTGTTTGTCGGTCACGGTGGAGTCCTCGACCGCTGCGATTCTTTCTACCTCGCAGCCCCCGCTCTCTACTTGCTGATGGATTTCTTCCAGAAGCTCGCTTAATCTTTTTTTTGTTTCACTCCGTTTACATCCGTTGTTTTTGCTTACAACGGATAGTCCGTCTCACTTATTGAGTATTGCCAACCCCCTATATATATTTGTAGGTGGGAAAACAACACGAGGAGTGTGTGAGTATGGATTATAAAAAACTTTCTGTCGCGGCCCTGATTGCCTTGGGTTCTTCCATGGTTTTTGCTCAGGATGCCGAAATTGCCACTTGGGCCGGTTTCCGCAAGGCCGCGGTTTCCTTCACTTTTGACGATGGCCCGCAAAGCGATGTCGATGTCGCTCTTCCCATGTTCGAAAAGTACGGTTATAAGGCGACTTTCAATATCGTCACTAATTGGGCCAATGGCGGTGGCAACAATGGAATGCTCAATTGGAGTGGTGTTCAGAAATTGTCCGCTGCTGGTCACGAAATCGCAAGCCATAGCGACAGTCACCCCAATGGAAAGCCGATGCCCTCTAATGAAATTTCTTCGTCCAAGGGGACAATCAGCCAAAAGATTCAGCAGAAATATGGTGTCGTCACTCTCGCTTACCCGAACTGCGATACTCCGGGTGACGCCCAGGTTCTTCAGAATTACGTTGTCGGAAGAATTTGTAACGGAAGCTGGAAGGGCGGTTCCGATATCATGGGCAAGGATGGCCCGAGCAACTGGGCTGCAGTCTCTGCGCTCATGACGGGTAATCAGGGAACCAGCGATTTTAAGGGCAACATGGACAAAGCTGTTCAACAAGGCGGTTGGGTTGCATTCCTCACGCATGGTTTCCAGAACAAGACCAATGGCTTTGCAGACTATTCTCCGACCGATGCGAATGGAATGGATGGCGCTCTCCAGTATGCACAGCAGAAAGATAAGGACATTTGGGTTGCCCCGATGGGCTATGTCGCCATGTATATCAAGGAACGTAATGCTTCGAAAATTGAACCGCAGGACGGCGGCTCCGCAAACTCCATGGCCTTCGAACTCAAGCATAGCATTGCAGACAACATTTCCAAGTACGACTACCCGCTTTCCATCAAGGTGAAAACCGACTGGAGCAAGGTCGAGGTGACGCAGGATGGCGCCAAGCTCGAATCCAAGGTGGATGGCGGCTATGTTTACTTTGACGCGGTGCCCAATGCAGGCAAGATTGTCGTGACCAATGCAAATGCTGCTCCGGAACCGGAGTCTTCTTCCAGCAGCGAAGTTGAATCCTCCAGCTCGGAATTCCTTTGCGATGCCCTTATTCCTGGGTGTGGCGACAATCCGTGGGCAATCGCTCCTGAAATTCAGGACAATTTCCACTTTGCGGTCTACAGGTCTTCCGATAACTACATCGTGGTGAGCGGGGCCCAGGGCCATGAAATCACGGTGTTCAACAGTCTCGGTCACAAGCTGCGTACCACTCGCGGTCTCGGTGCCGAACAGAAGGTCTACACCGGTGCCAAGGGCGTGTACATCGTGAAGGTCGGCAACAAGACCCGTAAGGTCAAGCTGTAGTCCTAAATGTTTTAACCTCTCTCTAAAAAGGTTCCTCATTAGAGGAACTTTTTTTGTGTTTGTCCTGATTGTCATCCCCGCGAAGGCGGGAATCTCCTTTTTTACTAGAGAATCTTTTTATCTTTTACCTGTATAAAAAAAGAGGCTTCAAAATGAAAAACGTAGTTCTTCTCGGTGCGACCGGTTCTATCGGTACTTCTAGCGTCGATGTCATNNTCCGACATCTTCAATCTTTACGCCGTTGCGGCAAACAGCAGCGTGGCGAAGGTTGCCGAAATCGTGCGCAAGTACAAGGTGGAACGCGTGTGCATGTTCAACGAAGCTGCTGCGAAGGAGCTCGAAAAGGAACTCGGCATGAAGGTGCTCGCCGGTATGGAAGGCCTGTGCGAACTCGCTGCCGACCCGAAGGCCGACATCATCATCAACTCGCTGATGGGCGCCGTGGGTTGCCTCCCGACGATTACCGCTATCGAACATGGCAAGCATGTGGCTCTTGCAAACAAAGAAACCATGGTCATGGCAGGCCCCGTCATTTGGGACAAACTCGCCGAAAATCCGAAGTCTTTCATTACGCCGATCGACTCCGAACACAGCGCCATTTTCCAGTGCCTCGAAGGCGGCAGGCGCGAATCCGAAGTGGAATTCCTCGAAATTACGGCATCGGGTGGCCCGTTCCGTGAATGGCCGATTGAAAAGTTTGAAAACATCACCGTGGCTGACGCCCTGAATCATCCGGTGTGGAGCATGGGCAAGAAGATTACCATCGACTCTGCCTCCATGATGAACAAGGGCCTCGAAGTGCTCGAAGCGCATTTCTTGTTCCACATTCCGTACGATCAGATCAAAGTGGTGGTTCACCCGCAGTCCATGGTGCATTCCTTGGTGCAGTTCCGCGACGGCTCCCTCATGGCCCAGCTCGGTGCTCCTGACATGCGCATCCCGATTCAGGTGGCGCTCACGTGGCCCGACCGTCTCAAGCTCGATACCAAGCGCATCGACCTGCCGACGCTCGCGAAACTGACCTTCTTCGAACCGGACTTCAACAAGTTCCGCTGCCTCGCCCTTGCGTTCGAGGCGGGCCGCCGTGGCGGTATCGTGCCTTCGATGATGAATGCCGCGAACGAAGTTCTCGTGGACGCCTTCCTCAAGGGTAACCTCAAGTTTACCGACATCCCGCGCCATGTGGAAACCATTATGGCCGGTGCCCCGAACGTGACCGGTCACCTGACACTCGACCAGGTGCTTGAAGCCGACGCCGAAGCCCGCAAGCTGACTGCCGCGCTGATCAAGTAGCGCGTTCTGTACAATGGGTACACTTGTGTCCATTTTTTGACGGAAAAGCACGTCTTTTCCGTCTTTTTTGGGATATATTTGTAAAGAAAAGTTAAAAAGGAGTGTTTGAGATGCTCAAATTTGGTTTGAAACAGTATATCCCCCTTGCGGTCGCGATGCTTTCCTTTGCGACTGTGTCGCATGCCGCGACGGCCTACATCAACCAGGTCGGTTATCGTACGGGCGAAGCCAAGGAATTTGCCTTGGTCGACGGAAACGGCTCCGTGGAAATTGCGGATGCGAATGGCCAGACGGTTCTTACGGCGACTCCTTCGGCCGCCTCCTATTGGGGCCCTAGCGGTCAGAATGTGCAGCTGGTGGATTTCTCGGACTTGAAGGTTCCAGGAACCTATTCCATCAAGGTCGGCGGTCAGGTTCTTCGTTCTGACTTGAAGATTTCCGACAAGACTTTCGAAGAGGTGGCGAAGGCTTCCCTCAAGTGGTACTACTACCAGCGTGCCTCCATGGCTCTTGACGAAGCCTATGCGGGCAAGTGGAAACGTGCGGCGGGCCATACGAATGCGTCTGTCCAGTTGCATAGTTCTACGGGTGCATCGGGAACCATCAATTCTACGAAGGGTTGGTACGATGCGGGCGACTATGGTCGCTATACCGTGAATTCGGGCATTACCACCTACACGCTCCTTTCGCTTTACGAGCATTTCCCCGATTACTTCAATACGCTCAAGTGGAATATCCCTGCCGAAGGCAACCTGCCGGACCTGCTTGCCGAAATCAAGTGGAATCTGGACTGGATGCTTACGATGCAGGCAAGCGATGGCGGCGTCTATCACAAGTTGACATCGCTCGATTTCCCGGGTGACGTGATGCCTGCGAAGGATAAGGCTGCGCTTTATGTCATTGGAAAGAGTACCGCAGGAACATTTGACTTTGCGGGCGTGATGGCGGTGGCGGCTCGCGTGTACAAGCCTTTCGATGCTTCTTACGCAAGTCAGTGCCTAGAAGCGGCGAAGAAAGCCTATGCCTGGGGGCTCGCAAATCCCGATCGGAATTTCCTTGGCAATCCTGAAGGCGTGAGCACGGGTACGTATGCCAACGATGACCCGACCGATGAAAAACTGTTTGCCGGTACCGAGCTGTACATCTCGACGGGCGATGCCTCGTACAAGGTTGCCGGTAGCACGGAATATGTTTCTTGGTGGGGCGGCATGGACGGCATTGCGACATACGGCAAGGCTACCCATGCTACTGAATTTGGTGGCGATGCGACTGAGGCCAAGCAGAATATCCTGAAAACTGCCGATATGTTTGTGGAAAGGGCTCAGACCGGCTTTGGTGTCATCATGAACGAAGATGACTTTGCATGGGGCTCCAACTCTTCTGCAGCAAACCAGGGCGTTTGGCTGTTGCATGCCTATTACCTGACTGGCGATTCCAAGTATTATGCGACTGCGGTCAAGGCGATGGATTACCTGCTGGGCAAGAATCCGCTTGACATGTCGTTCCTCACGGGATACGGCACCAAGTCTCCCAAGATGCCGCACCATCGCCCGAGCACATCCGACGGTGTTGCCGAACCGGTGCCTGGAATGTTGGTTGGCGGCCCGCAGCCCGGTGGCGAAGATATTGGAACAGAGTCTTGGGAATGTAGCGATTACCGTACAGGCAAGCCTGCTACTTCTTACACCGATAGCCGTTGCAGCTATGCGACCAACGAAGTGGCCATCAACTGGAATGCGCCGTTTGCATACCTTGCAGGGGCAATCGAAGCGCTCAGCGCGGGTTATGCTCCGAAGTTTGCCGCATTCCCGAGCACGGTTGCTATTAAGCCTGCCGTGGTTCACAAGACGAGTGTCAAACAGGGCCCGCAGCTCCGCTTTGCTGACCAGATGCTCTATGTCGAAAAGAATGGCAAGCGCTTCAACCTGAAGGGTCATAGAATCAAGTAGACCTCATTCGGCTCCCACGTCATCGTAAGCTCCATAGGAGCGAAACGATCTGTTTTACGCAAATCCCGGCTAAAACCGGGATTTTCTTTGTTTTTTACGGATTTCTTACAATATTATTCCAAACTGGAATAAAGGATTGTAAGTTTTTTATTGCATTTGGCGTAGAAAAGGATAGATTAATCCATATGTTTGATGGTTTCTGCCATCAAAAGCCCTATTGACGGCTTCAACCTAAACCCCGGAGGTTCACCATGATGACCAAAATCATGTACTCAACCATAGCCCTTGGGCTTGCCGCTACAGTCGCTTCGGCTGGAGAACTCATGATAAACGATTTTGAGAAATCGGATGGAGAGGCGGCATTTTATACCCATTTTTGGGACAGCGGCGTCAGTGGTGATGTCGTAAATGCAGATGGATTGCGTATTGCCGCAGCTGCAGCAGGCGAATCCGATTTCGGCCTTGGTATTGAGGTTTCGGGAGATATCGGGTTTACGATGATGTTGCCGGTACAATATCTAGGTGCATGCACGGACATTACCTATAAATACAAGGGTGCCGAGCATAAGCTCTTGGTTACCTCTGATGGCGACGCAGATGAGGAACGTCATTATTCTCATGAAATTAATGCTAGCGGTGAATGGACCGAAGCATCGTTTGATTTGAAGACGATCCGTAATGAGTATGGTTGGGGACAAAATACGTTGGACCCGGCCAATATTGTAGATATCCGTTGGGATGTCGAGTCCGGAAGCGAGGTTCGTTATCTTTACATAGATGATGTGAAGTGTACCACGATAGATGGGTTCGAAATTTCCTTCATGAATGGTGAAACTGTATTGCAGAAAAAGACCGTTTCCGAAGGAGAAATGCCTAGGTATACGGGTGCGACTCCGCAGAAGGAATCGAGTGAAGAATACGATTACTTCTTTAAGGGCTGGACTCCGGAACTTGTCGAGGCGACCGAGGATGCTTCCTACCAGGCCGTGTTCGAAAGTGCTCCCGTTTACAAGATTGCTGAAGGCGAAACGGTCCTGATAGACGATTTCGAGGACGGCAACTTTGTGTCCAATTGGAACGGTAAGATTTCTTATTACTCCGATGCGGACGAAGGCGGTTCGTCGGATTTGTCCTATGACATCATTGATGGGGACAATTCCAAGAACCTGAAGCTCAACTATATGCTGGATGGTGGTAAGCTCGGATACAGCTATGCGGGACTTTGGCTGTGGCCGAAGAAGGTAGCACAAGGAACCTTTCTTCCTGCAAGGTTCTCCGTTACGAATACAAGGGTGCCGCCCATAACTTCAGGGTGCAATCCGACATTGATGTTGGCTATCAGTATCACCAGAAGGAATTTGGTAAAACGACAGATTGGACCCAAGTGACGATCGCTCTTGCGACTGACTTGAAACAACCTAATTGGGAAACTACCATCAAGGCCGATATTGCCGACGTGCTGAAGCAGGCGACTGCCATTGAATGGCAGATGACGAGCGGTCAAAAGTCGGGAACGCTTGAAATTGACAATGTGCGTTGCTTGAACCTGCCGTTCTACACCATCACCTTCATGAACGGTGAAGATGAGGTCGATAAGGTTAAGGTGCTTTCTGGCGATATTCCTGAATGTCATTATTGCCAATTTGAGGAAAAGGAACCTACCGAGATGTACGAATATGTGCATAGTGGGTTCTCTCCGGAACTTGTTGCGGCAACCAAGGATGCTACTTACCAGATGACTTGGGATACCAAACTTCGCACGTTCTACGTCGGATTCTGGAATGGCGAAACAGAATTGCAGCAGGACTATCTTGAATACGGGTCCATGCCCAAGTATGAAGGCGAAACTCCGACCAAGGAAGCTACGGCCCAGTACACCTACACCTTCAAGGGCTGGGATCCTGCCATTGGCGAAGTGAAGGACAATGTTGGTTATCAGGCTGTTTTCGAGCCCACGACGAATAAGTACAAAATCTCCTTCGTAAATGGCGACGACGATGCGACGGTAATTTCGGCGAACGAATACGAATACGGCACGCTGATTGCTGGTATTGCCCCGGCTAATCCGACCATGGTCGATCCGGCAGGACAGGTAACCTACATATTCGACGGCTGGTCTCCTGAATTTGACGAAGAGACTTCCGTGACGGGTGCTGCAACCTATACGGCTACCTATAAGACGGCAAATAACGAATTCACCGTTGTCTTTATGAATGGTGATGAGGTCTTGCAGAAGACCTTGGTGAAGGCGGGCGAAATGCCGGAATATACGGGAGCCGCACTGACGAAGGATGCCGATGTCCAGTATACTTACTCGTGGAACAAAAATGATGGTTGGGACAAGGAACTTGTCGCGGTGACCAAGTCGGTGACCTATATGGCGAAGTTTACTGCGACTGTCAACAAATATACAGTGACCTTCAAGGATGACGACGGCACGGAACTCGGTTCGCAGAGGTACGAATATGGTACGGAAGGTGGTACCGTTACCTTGCCCGAAATCGTGAGGACTGAACCTGCATGGAACGAAGAAACCTATGAATATAACTATATGTGCAGTTGGCCCGAAGTCGAAACGGTTACAGGTGATGTGACCTATACGGCTCAATGCGAGTATCGTGCGACATTCGTTTTCTTGGACGCTGTCTACGAAGATGAACTCAATTACGGGTATGATGCTATTGATCTTTGGGTCCCCTATGGTGAAACTCCTGAACTGACATCTGTACCGGTCAAGGAACCCACAGAAAAAGTGGCCTACGTCTTTGATGGCTGGGACAAGGATCTTGCCCCGATGGGGCAGCATTCTGTGACCTACACGGCAAAGTTTACCGAAAAGGTTCGCCAGTACTTCGTGAAGTTCGTTGTCGGCAGCACCACAATCGATTCTACCATGTACGATTATGGAACGACTGCAGACAAGGTGGTGGTTCCTGAAGCAACCAAGGAACCGACAGCCCAGTATANNTTCACCGGTTGGAACAAGAAGATTGCCGATGTGACGAAAAACGTAATGTATCAAGCTGTGTTCGAAGAGAACCCCCGCACCTATGTTGTGGAATTCGTTGTCGATGGCAAGGTGGTTTCTTCCAAGGAATACGCCTACGGTACTGCCGCGAAGGATGTGACGGTGCCCGAGGAAACTCCGACCAAGGCGGAAACGGCCAAGTGTACCTATACCTTCAAGGCCTGGGACAAGGAAGTGGCTGACGTGACGGAAGCTGCGACCTATACGGCTATCTTCGACGAGACGGTGAAGGAATATACGATTACCTTCGTTGTCGATGGCAAGGAAACTGCGGCTGAATATGCTTACGGCACCAAGGCTGCGGACCTCAAGACTCCTGAAACCAAGAAGGTTGCCACGGCCCAGTATACTTACACCTTCAAGGCTTGGGACAAGGAACTTGCTGACGTGACTGGAGCCGCGACCTATACGGCTGTCTTCGACGAGACGGTGAACAAGTACAAGGTAACCTTCGTTGTCGATGGCAAGGAAACTGTGGCCGAATATGCCTACGGCACCAAGGCTGCAGACCTCAAGACTCCCGAAACCAAGAAGGCTGCCACGGCCCAGTATACCTACACCTTCAAGGAATGGGACAAGAAGCTTGCTGACGTGACGGAAGCCGCGACCTATACGGCTGTCTTCGACGAGACGGTGAACAAGTACAAGGTGACCTTCGTTGTCGATGGCAAGGAAACTGTGGCTGAATATGCTTACGGCACCAAGGCTGACGACATCAAGGTTCCGACCGCTAGCAAGGAGGATACCGAAGATATGACCTTCACCTTTGACGGCTGGGACAAGGAAATTGCTGATGTGACGGAAGCGGTGACCTATACGGCTAAGTTCACCTCCAAGAAGACCACGGCGATTGCGGCAACTGTTCATAGTAACTTCAAGTTCGGCTTTGCGAACAATGAACTTACGGTTGAACAGCCGGGTGCCTCGATGGTTCGCGTCCAGGTATTCGACCTGACGGGCCATTTGGTGGAATCCTTCAATGAACAGGTGGTTGGTTCCAAGACCTTCAGTCTCGCTCACCTGAATCAGGGATCCTACATGGTTCGCGTCGTGAGCAAGAGTCAGATTCGTTCGGCAAGGATTACCGTTAGATAACAGATTCTCCTTCCCAAACATTCCCCGTCTCGCCTTGTGCGTAGGCGGGGATTTTTCATTATATTTACCTTGAGGTTTTTTATGAAGAATCGTTTTGCTCATCATTTTGCCGTGGCAGCCTTGGCGGGGCTTTCTCTTGGTTCCGCCGCTTTTGCCGCCCAGAATGTCATCAAGGTCGATGACTTGCATCCGGGTGTCGTCATCAATAAAGAAAATATGATGTCTGCGGACCTCGCGATTTGGAATCCGCCGAGCCGCTATTACGACATGACGTCTGCGTTGGTCGATGGCGGTTACACGCTGTTTAGATTCCCGAATGGATCTCTTTCGAATGATTACCACTGGAACGGTATCGGTAGCTACGATAGCACTGGCCTCTGGACTGCCGATGAAACCAAGTGGGCGCGCGGTTTCTTGGGCGAAACGATCTACCGCGGCACCACCAAGGACAACTACGGCTTTGTGCGTCGCAGTCACCTGGCCGACGGCAATATGGAAACTATGTGGTGGGGCGAAATTTTGGACCCTGTCGATCCGCCTTGGGTCGTAGTGGAATTCCCTGAAAAGGTGAATGTCGATTCGTTGGAAATCGATTGGGGAACGCTTCGCCCGAAGGCTTTTGAAATTGCCTACTGGACCGAAGACTACGCCGAATATCCGGGCGTGCACCAGGCGCTCGAAAACAAGCTGAAGCTTGAAAAAGTGGTCAAGGTGAATGGCGCGACCACCAAGTACAAGTCTAAATTCCGCAGCCGTGTGGCCATTCGCTTCAAGACTGCTGATTTGCCTAGCAAGGGTGTGCAGATTCGCGAGATGAAACTTTATAGCGGCGAAACCGACTTGCTCGGCGGTAACAACTACAAGTTCTACGCAATGTCTACCCGCAATGGCGACAAGGCCCGTACCGACTGGACCGACATCAAGTGGGATTTTGAAGAATTTATGAAGTACATCAAGACGCTCCCGAATGCGAAGGCCGTCATCTGCGTGAATGCAGGTACCGGAACCTCGAAGGAAGCTGCCGCCTGGGTGCGTTATGCAAATAAAGTAAAGGACTACAATATCAAGCAGTGGGAAATCGGTAACGAGCTTGATGGCGAATGGGAAGAGTCCGGCCCGATTTCGGCAAGGCAATATGCTGCCCGCTTCCTGGAGTATGCCCGCGCGATGAAGGCGGTGGATTCAACGATTATCTTGCATGGACCGCTCCTGAGTACGCATAAGATGATGCAGAAGGGCGCCGGTATTTTGGATGGCAAGTACTGGATGGAAGAATTCCTGCGCATCGTGGGCGAGGCCGAAAAGAAGGATGGCAAGCGCTACCTCGATGTGGTAGACTTGCACAATTATCCGTACTGGACTCCGAACGAACCGAAGCCTGCCGAAATGCTCAAGGCGATGCTCGATGTGGGCCCGAATATGGATACGCTTGATGTGTGGATGAAACGCCATCTTGAAGGTGAACGCCGCATATTCCTTTCGGAATTCAGCACATGCGTTCAGGGCTTCAGTTTGCTGATGGATTACCCGCAGGCATCTGCCGTGGCAAGTATTTTTGCGCAGCATGCCATGCGCTTTGGCAACCGCCTGCAAGTGCTCCCGTGGGACGCTTTCGGCAACTTGTTCAAAGGCCCCGATGACACTTGGGGTACAATCAGCATGACTGCGCTCCTTAAAGAAGGCTCCTGGAATCATTGGAAGTCTCTGGAACCGACGGCGGAGTACTACGGACTTTATATGACTTTCAAGGATTTCCTGGAAGATGGTTATTCTGTGCTCCCGGTGGCGGCGACTACGCCGGATATTGAAGCTTATGCTATCGGCAAGGGGGATTCTGCTCGCGTGATGATTGTGAACTTGTCTGATGCCCCGCAGGTGGTGCAGATTGACCGCGCAAGCGTTTCTGCTGCAGGTGGCGCGACCGAAATCGGCAAGGGAGACCTGGTGCGTACGCAGGTCGAAATCTTTGGCGAAGACCAGTTCAAGTGGGTGGGCACTTCGCAGAAGGCGTACCCGTACCCGAAAATGGGCCCGAGCGGTCGCCGCATTAACCCGAGCAAGAGTAAGGACATCACGGTTTCTCCGTTCGGTCTTGCCGTCGTGCAAATTAACCCGAAGGTGGTGGGCCTGAACGAAGCGACCAAGGCGCAGGCCGCAAAGCCTGTGATTCTCGCTGCGGCGCTTGAAAAGAAGGTTCTCATGGCGGGCGATACGCTCGACCTGTTTGGAACGGTTGTTCAAGAAAATGGTCAACTGATCGGAAGTGTACTCTCGATTCCTGAACTTGGTATTTCAAAGGTGATTACTCCCGATGACGGCAAGTGGAACGCTTCTATTGAAAGTTTCCATGTCAAGGTGCCCTTCCCGGCCAATGTTAAGCTGGGCTCGGCGACGGCTGTGCTGAAAATTTCTGGTCTTGGCAAGAAGTCGACGGTGTTCAAGATCCCGTTCCGCATTCGCGGCGCCTATCGTACCACGAGTGTGATGCAGAACTTTGATAACGGCCTCGATGCGGTCGATTGGTTCCCGGTGGCAAACGGCGACAATGCGACGACTATCGGCGCGAAGGTCTTTAACGGGGCGCCTCCGCACGGTGGCTTTATCCGTCACGACTTTATGATCGAACAGCCGCCTACACAGGGGTGGCCGAACTTCGCGGGTGCCTACTACGTGATTCCCGAAGAGGTTCATAACTCGGTGGGTATCGTATTCGACTATGCCACGAACCATAGCAATCCTGATGGCTATTTCGAAGTGCAAATCGCAAGCGAACAGGTCAAGGATTACGATGAATTCATGGTGCGCCTGAAAAATACTCGCGGCTCCTGGGTGCGCGACACGCTCATTTGGGAAAACATGTCGCAAGAAGGCTGGGGCAAGACAATCCCGCAACTCGACCCGAAGCAAATCAAGAACTTCTCGTGGCGCGCCCGCTACAGCGGCACGGGCTACATCAGCCTCGACAACATTTACCTGTTGCAGGAAGACGGCACCGAAGTCCCGATGCCCCGCGGCTTGAGAAGACTACGCTAAAATTACTAAATTATCACACGATGGAATCGATTCTCAGTAATGTCTTGATGTTTGTGCTCGGCCTGATTGGCTTGAGTTTCTTGGTGACTATTCACGAACTGGGCCACTTCCTAGTCGCGAAGTGGAACAACGTCAAGGTGAATACATTCAGTATCGGTTTCGGCAAGAAATTGATTCGTTACCGTCGCGGCGAAACGGAATACTGCATTTCGGCGATTCCGTTCGGCGGCTACGTGGCCATGGCGGGTGAAAATCCCGATACGCTCAAGGAAGGCCAGGTCCCGGACGAACGCGATTTTGTGGCGAAGTCGGTTGGCGCTCGTGCGTCGATTGCCTTTGCGGGCCCTTTCATCAACATCGTGTTTGCGTTTATCCTGCTGATGATCCTTTATATGGTGGGTGTCGAGGAACCCGCCACCAACAATCTTATTGTCGGTTTTGTTGCGAAGGATTCTCCTGCGCTTGCTGCAGGTATTCAGCCGGGTGACACCGTTACCGAAATCAACGGCAAGCCCACGCAGGGCTGGGATGATTTCCGCGAACAGATTGGCGTGAGTCTCGGAGCGAGTGTTCCTCTGACGGTGCATCGCGGCGGCGAACCATTGACGATTACGGTTGTTCCCGAAGAACTGATTGTTCCCGCACAAGATTCCACGGGCTCCGAAATTGCATTGGGTATCGGTGATATCGGTATCTATCCGCGCAACCGCGTGATTGTGCGCTTGCCGCCTGTTGCAGGTTCCGCTGCCGAAAAAGCGGGCCTTGCCGTTGGTGATACGATTTTTGAAATCAACGGCGAACACATTTCGCGCTACGAGGAAGTCGTGCGCATCATTGACGGTAGCAAGGGCGAACCCGTGAACATTACCGTCATTCGTAACGGTGATACGCTCACGAAGGCGCTTACGCCGGTTTACAACGAAGATTACAAGCGCTACATGGTCGGCATCCAGATGGGCTATGTGCTCTTCCGTGAAACGAAGATTGTGTGGTCCTGTGGAAGCCTTCACGAAAACTTGTGCCACTAGCTGGAAAATGACGACAAGTATCTTCCGCTACTTTAAGCGCATGTTCCAGGGCCAGGTGAAGGTCGATGCATTCTCCGGTCCGGTTTCTATCGTGGCCGTCATGGGTAACGTGTGGATGAGTGGCTTCCAGGATTTCCTGATGCTGCTAGCCCTTATCAGCATCAACCTGGGCGTCATGAACCTGCTTCCGCTCGCGATTACCGACGGTGGCCTACTCATGTTCCTCGCCCTTGAAAAACTGCGCGGCAAACCGCTTTCGACAAAGACCCAAACGGTCATTCAGAACGTCGCTGCCGCGTTCTTCATCAGCTTCTTCGTGTTTATCACGATTCTCGACTTTAGCAAACTCTCGCTTTTCTTGAAATAAGGTGGCCTTATCAAGTTCGGGCTTGTGTCTTACTTTATGAAATTAAAGAAATTGGATTACAAACTAACAGTCTATAAAGTAGCGGACGTTAGTGATTTTGATACGGGTAAGGATTTCTATTTCATTGGCAAGACCGACGAAGAAATATCCCTCGTATGCA
>LVAE01000113.1 GCA_001603905.1 Fibrobacterales bacterium Fibro_02 | reverse complement strand
GTATTAACCGCCATCGACATCGCCGCCGCCGTCATCAAGATTTGGCAGAAAAAGCAGCCGCTATTCCCTGAGCTCAAGCCTCTTGAAGCCCCGCGTGAACGCCGCGAACGCAATGATAATTTTGGCCTTGACCGCGAAGAAAAGAGCCGCCTCCGCAAGGAACGCAACGAAGGCGCGAACGGCGTCGAAGAAGGCTACTTGCGCTATTACCTGGGCGTCGGCCGCCGCGACCACGTGACGCCGCGAGACATCGTAGGCGCCATCGCCGGCGAAGGCAACATCAGTAGCAGCAACATCGGGCGCATCAAGCTGTTCGACAAATTCAGCACCGTGGAACTCCCCGAAACCATGCCGCAGGAAGTCCTCGACATTCTCGCCGACATGACCATCCGTGGAAACGAATCCAGATTCCGCCTGATGACCGACGAACCTCCCACCGGCCCTGCCCCTGGAACGCGCCCGCGCGCCAGCCGCGAAGAACGCCGCAGCTTCCACCGCGGTGAAGGACGCAAGGACTTCGGCGACCGCCACGGCAAAAATTTCGACGACAAGCCCTTCGAAAACCGCAAGGCGCGCCGCGAAAAAATGTTCGGGGACAAGAAGTTCGGCAAAAAAGAAGACCGCTTCCACAAAGACCACGACGAGCGCAGCTTCGGTGACAAGCCTTTCCGCAAAACCCGCCGTTTCGGAAGAGTTTAAGTAAAGACAAGAGGTTCGCTCCAGCGAGCCTCATTTTTACTATACTTGCGGCATGACTTTTTCGACTCTTATCGGCATTGTTCTGTTGCTGGCCCTTATATTTTTTAAGGTCAAGGGCAAGGCGCCGAAGAAGAATCCGAAAATGTACCATGGCGATGGTCGCCGCAAGACTTTTCGCGATTTTGAGCAGGAACGCCGCAAAGGCTTGTGTGACGGAATTCGTGGGCTGGACAAGCCCTTTGAACTGGGCGGCTACGGCATTACGCACGCCCCCACCCGCAGCGAGAACTTCTTCAAGCCAAATCCGAAATTCAATGACGAGCGCATCGCGAACGACCCGCGCGGAATCTTTGGCGAAGCGGCGATGATGGCTCTGACCGCCCGCGTCTGCGACACCGACAAGCGCAGGTATGTGCTGATGCGAAACCTGTACATTCCCGCCCGTGCAGGCTACACCGAAATTGACGCGTTGCTTTTGCACCAGTCAGGCATTTACGTTCTTGAAAGCAAGAACCTTTCGGGAGAAATCGCAGGCGACCTTGAAAGCGAGCGCTGGAACCAGCACCTGAACGCAAGCACAGAACACACGTTCCACAATCCGATTCGCCAGAACATCGGGCACATTCTGGCGTTGGAACACTTTTTGAAGATTCGCCACGAGCAGGCGCACTTTATTTCGTTCGTGGTTTTCAGCGACCGATGCACCTTGCGGAAAGTTCCCAAGGACAACGAATTCTGGAGCATCGTTCACTGCAGCGAATTGCAGGAGGCCCTACTCAAGTGCATCACGAGCCGCAAGACCATTTACAGTCCGCAGCAGCTTGAAGACTTTTACTACAAGTTGCAAGGTTGCATGAACGTAAGCGAAGAAGTAAAGAAGCAACACAGGGAGTATGCGAACGCAAGAGGAAATAGAACATAAATCTTTCGGTACTGGATTCCGTCGCTACGCTCCAGAATGACACAGTAACGAGAGATTGCCGCGACTTCGACGCATTATGACACTTAAATAACAACTAGCTATGAAACAGATTGTAAAGAAAACAGTTCTCGATAACGGTATTACTATTTTGACGGACTACATGCCGCACGCCTACTCGATCGCATTTGGCGTCTGGGTGCCGCGCGGATCGCGACACGAAGCGAAAGACGAATTTGGCCTGAGCCACTTTTACGAGCACTTGGTTTTCAAGGGAACCGAAAACCGAAGCGCACTTGAAATCGCACGCACTATCGAAGACAAGGGCGGGAACTTGGAAGCCTACACCACCCGCCAGGAAACGGGATTCTACGCACAGATTGAACGCAGCCACTTGCCGCTCGCCGTTGACGTAATTGCAGATATGCTCATGCACCCGCGTATGGACAAGAAGGAAATGGAAAAGGAACGTCGTGTGATTATCGAGGAGATTCACAGCTACGACGACATTCCCGAAGAAATCGTGGGCGACGTTTTTAACGCCATCCACTTTAAGGGTTGCGGCATCGCCCATTCCATTACCGGAAACATCAAGCAAGTCAAGGCGCTCACGCACAAGCAAATGCTCAAGTACAAAGAGCAAGTCATCAACGAGATTCCGCTCCTGATTTGCGCCTCGGGTAAAGTCAACCACGATGAACTTGTAGAACTTTGTGCAGAAAAATTCGCACAAAAGAAAATCAACGGGACCACCCCCACCGACATCTACAAGGCCCACAATAGTGTAAAGGTCGTGCAGAAGCAGGACATCGCACAATCGAACCTTTTCTGGGGTTTAAGCTTTGACCGTAGCCTGATGGACGAGCGCGCCCGTTGCGCCCTTTCTCTCTTTAACGTTGCGATGGGTGCAGGTATGGCCAGCCGCCTGTTCCAGAAGATTCGTGAAGACAAGGGCCTCGCCTACTCCGTGTATTCCACCGCCGACGTTTACCTTGACTGCACCGACTGGGGTGTATCGCTTGCCACGGAACCGCACCAGCTGCGGACTGCCCTCGACTTGTCTCTCGCCGAAGTCCGCAACTTCTTGAAGCGCGGATTCAACAAGGGCGAATACGAACGCACCAAGACCAACATTTTGGGAGCCATGTACTTGGGTGCCGACAGCCCCGAAAAGCGCGTAGTCCGCATGGCCGAACAGGTGCTGCACCTGGGTGAATTCTACTCCATGGAGCATTCAGAAAAAATCATCAACTCCATGAGCGAAGACGAAGTCGTCGACGTGACGAACAGCCTGTTCAGCGCGGCAAAATTTTCAGCCGCAGTCATCGAGCCCGCCGGCCGAAAGAAAACGGAACTGGACGTAAATTTCTTCAATTAAAAAAAGAGATCCCCGACCAAGTCGGGGATGACAGTTTAATCGTTCGGGAATGACATTCTTTTTTTCAGGGATGACGCAAACCTAATCGCGACCGACGGTTTACGGTCTACCGTCTACTAGTTTCCGTTGATGCAGCGGACAGAATAGGCGTTGGTCTTGCTCGGCACGAGCTGGCGCACCATCTGGTCACTCATACGGCCCATGGCCCAAATCCAGATGGTTTCGTTGCGGCCATTCTGCGCAGACCAGAAGCCGGCATATTCACCCATATCTTCGTAGCGGACAATGGACTTGCCCACCATCTTGCGGTAACCCGAAGAGAAAATGGAGAAGCCGTATTCGTCGGTACCGCCACCGCCCTGCCAACCGGTCGTTGCCTTCATCTTGCTTGCGAACTTTTCGCACTTATCCACGCCTTCGTAGCAGTGGGTAAGGCCCGTGAGCAGGTCCATCCATTCGCGGTCACGCGGCAGATGCCAGCCTTCGGGGCAAGCCTTGCGGGCTCCTTCCAAATCGTAGAGTCGACCGCCACGGGCACAATAGGAATCCTTGTCCTCGTAGCACCAGGAGTGGCCTTCCACATTGTAGTTCACGTTCTGGGCGAACCATTCGCGACCTTCCACCTTGATGGTGCGGTACACCTGGCCGTCACGCGGGTCCGTGACCATGCCCGACACATCGCGGAGCGAAGCACGGTGTTCCTGTTCGGCCTTGCGGTATTCCACCACTTTTTCACGCTTGTACTTTTCGCGGCCTTCCAAGGTATTCACCCAGGATTCCTGGGCCTTGGCGTTTGCAAACTTGATGCGCAGGTCGCCCACGGCATAGAGTTCATCGCCGCAAGCAAGGTCGACACCCGCGATATTGATAATCAGGTCTTCGCCACCGAAGTTACGCGGCTTGTTGAAGTAGGAGACCCAAGCTTCCATGGTCTCGTTGCACTTTTCGTAGAAATGTTCCTTTTCAATCTTGTCGGCAGGAACCGTCATGTTACCCGCAACCGAGAACACGAACAAGCTATCCTTCACCTTGAAAGATACCGGCTGGACTTCCTTATAGTGCGTATACTTACCGAAACGGATGTTACCTTCGATCTTGGCCGCAGCGTAATCACCTTCGCCTTCGGCATTGTAAATTGCATCCCAAGTCTTTTGGGGAGCAGCAAACGTCTGGACAGCAGCCACGCCACAGACCAGGGCGAACAGGGACTTTAGAGAGAATACGTGTTTCATATTTCCTTCTCGTATAAATTTTTCGTTTTAAAGTTAGAATATTTTAGATTTTCGGAAAGAGAGCAAAGACTTTATGCCCGCGATTTTATAATTTTGGGCTATGGCTATTACCCGTTACATTTTGCAGATTCATTGCCCCGACCAAAAGGGCCTTATTGCCGGAACCACGCAGGTGCTCGCCAAGGCGGGCGCAAACATTGTTGACCTTCAGCAGCATACGGCAAAGGACATCGAGACATTCTTCCTCCGAGCCGTTTTTGAGGCCGAATCCGAAAACATAGAAGAAGTCCGTAAACATCTGGAAACCCTGGAAGGGCACCTCCACCTGAACTGGAAGCTCTTCGACACCACGAAAATTGAACGTGTCGCCATCTTCGTCTCGAAGACGGACCACTGCCTTTACGACCTGCTCCTGAAGCACCGCGACGGAGACCTCCCCTGCGAGTTCAGCTGCATTGTCGGAAATCACCCCGACCTCGGCCCCGTCGGCGGAACCTTCGGCGTGCCGTTCTACTATGTGCCGAGCAACCCCGACAAGAGCATTCCCGAGAACCGTTTCCGCGAAATCATCGCCGAAACGAAAACCGACACCGTGGTCCTCGCCCGCTACATGCAGATCTTGAGCGAGGCGTTCACCGAAGAATTCAAGTACCGCATCATCAACATCCACCACGGATTCCTGCCCGCATTCAAGGGTGCAAAGCCCTACCACCAGGCATGGCACAAGGGTGTGAAGATTATCGGTGCAACCGCCCACTTCGCCACCGAAGACCTCGACCAGGGGCCGATCATTTGCCAGGATATCCAGCGCGTGCCTGAAACCGCAAGCATCGACGAGCTCGTGGAACTCGGCAAGGACATCGAAAAGCGCACCCTGTCGGCAGCCCTCAAGCTCTGGCTCGAACACCGCATATTCGTGTACGCCGGCAGAACGTTTATTTTGTAATTCCGAATTCGAATTTCGGAATTAGGAATAAAAAATTTTTGAACTGTAGGAGACAACAACATGTCCGAAGAATTGAACAACCAGAACAGCGCCGAGCCGCAGGTTGAAACCCCGACAAACGCCCCGGTGATGGAATCCGCCCCCCAGGACGAGACCCAGCCTACGGCCCCCGTCGAACAGACCTCCACCGAACCGGCACCGGAGCCCATTCCCGCCGCAGAACCCGCCCCGCAACCGCAGGTTATCGTGCAGCAGGAAAGAGGTTTCGCCCACTACGTAGGATTTGCGCTCCTCTGCGTTCTCTGCATCGCGTTCTATTTTATGCCGGGCATCGCCCTCACCTTCGCGATCAGCCTCATTCCGGGCATTTCACTCGGAGCTATCGCCGCCTGGACATTCAGCGCCATCTTCAGCATTATCGCCTGGGTGATTTTCAAGCTGAAAATCAAGGGCTTCAAGAAGTCCTTCTACTTCTACATCGGGCTCTGCGTCCTCGTGTTTATTCTTCTGACGGTCATCGAAGTGTTGACCGAAGAAACGAACGTATTCTCTAGAATCTTCAGCATGCTCTGCGGAGCGGGTGCATAACCATGAACGACATCAAAGATCAATTTGTCCATTTCCTCGTCGAAGCCGGTGCCCTCAAGTTCGGCTCCTTTGTGACCAAGAGCGGCCGCGAGACCCCGTACTTCATCAATACCGGAGAATTCCGTACGGGAGCCACACTTTCGAAACTCGCCGAATACTACGCAAGCGCTTTCATGGTGCATTTTGACGGCAAGGCTCAAAACCTCTACGGTCCGGCCTACAAGGGCATTCCGCTGTGCGCTGCCACCGCCATGAAATTAAGCGACATGTACGCCCAGAACCTGACCTTCACCTACAACCGCAAAGAAGCGAAGGACCACGGCGAAGGCGGCATGCTCGTCGGCTACAAGTACACCGAGAAGACGAACGTCGTGATTATCGAAGACGTGATTACCGCGGGTACCAGCGTGAACGAGACGATGCAGGCGCTTTCGAAGATTGAAAACGCAAATGTCATCGGCCTCTTGATTTCGGTGGACCGCAAGGAAAAACTCGAAAACGGCAAGTCCGCACTCCAAACCGTGCAGGACGAATACGGCATCGAGGCGCATTCCATTGTGAACATCAACGACATCATCGCCTTCCTGGAAAGCGAAGAGAACCGTAAGAAAATCAACGCTCCCGAAGGAATCCTCGAAAAGGTGTACGCCTACCGCGAAAAGTGGGGAGCGAAGTAAACAGGACTCATGCGGCAACGCCTCTGGACATTGTTCGTAATGGCGGCGCTTCTCTTTTCGGGATGCGCCGGTTCCTACCAATGGTCCAAGAGCCACCCTGCCTATAAAAAGGCTCCCTACGGGGAACTGACGGTGACGGGACTCCAGAAGGCGTTCGTACTCACGCGGACCAAGTGGTTCGCGAACCGCCTCGATTTCGGCGACAGTACGCAAATCAAGGCGACCGAGTTCTGCGCCAAGGCCATGGAACAGGAATTCCGTGGCGGCTACGGGAAAATCATTGTCTTGTCGGATTCTGTTCTCGACAACGCACCCGAAGAAAGCCAAAAACTCGACGACCGCATTTTCATGAAGGGAAAACTCCCGGAGCAAGGCGTTGTCGTCAAGGCCCCCGACGGCACCATTCCCGAACAGATCCTCCTGATTCACGAAGTCATCGTCGGCACCGACCTCAAGCGTGAGAACTTTTTCGACTACGCCCTCATCCACAACGAATCCGAGGAAAAACGCGAAGTCAAAAACATTAGCGCTGTCATCTCTTACACGCTCTGGGACAACATCAAGCAGCGTCCGCTCTTTAGCGCCGTCGACGAAATCCAGCATCCGGTCATCAAGTTCGGCCTGACCGACCTCGAGCAGCTGATGCGGCAGACCGTCCAGCAGATTCGCAAGAACCTGTACCAGGGGGTGGGCAAATGAAACTTTTTTCCCAGTTCGCCCTGATTACGTTTATGTTCGTGCTGGCGGCACATGCGCTACTTGCGAGTGGTGCCCACGCCAAGGACATCTACTTTGATTCTCATTGGACCTTGTGGCAGAATGCAGACATTCTCATCTGGACGCCCGACAAGGAACCGCCTATCGATCCCAAGGAATTCTGCCTGTCGCTGCGACGCAACAACACGGGAATCGGCGAACCCAAGTGCAGGCTATTCGGCGAATGGGAACGCGACACGGTCGCCTCGCGATACGCCTCCTGGCTTTCAAGTAACATGGAGCCGGGGCTGGACGCCCATTACCTCAAGGCCCGCCACCCGGCCATGATGGCAAAGTTTCAGACACTCGAAGACAAGATTGTCCTCTACATCGCCGACAAAGGGAACAACCTTCAAGTCGCTATTTTCGACGAGACCTCCAGCGAGCCCAAGGCGGCGGGCACCGTCACTAAAAAAGCCGACAAAATCGCCCTCGGCGACGAAATCGCCAGCGCCCTGTTCGACCGTCATACCAAGCGTCGCCTGACCAAGGAAGAACGCCTCAAGATGGAAACCGAGCCCGACGAACTCTACAAGGAATCGCCTACATTCAGGTCGTGGGTCGGGATTTCTGCAGGGTACGCCCAGGCGCAAGTTCCTTTCACGCCCGATAGTTGGTACCGGAGCCATATCAAGAGCCGCGTTGGCAATTACCGAGTTACCCGCGACTCCGTAAGCCTCTGGAACTTTATGGACGATTCCACTCCGCTATTTACTTTGTACGCGGGCGGTATCTGGTTCGGTTTTATCGGGGGTGAAATTTTCTACCGCTACTCCAACCACGATGTCAAAATCGACGAACGCGACTCCGTTTACGAGGAACTTGACCACTGGGATTTCACGCAGCACGAAATCGGCTTGAACGTCATGTTTTCCAGGACCTACGCGCCTATCAAGTGGATGGACCTGCATCTGTTCGCCTTCCTCGGATTCCAATACAGTTTCTACTCCGAAGATATCGAACTCAAGAGTTCCAAGAAAAAGCCCTCCAAGGAATACGAGACTCGCTTCAAGACCGAAGACCCTTACAAGGGCGCACTTCTCGGATTCGGTTTTCAAAGCGTATTCCTGCAGCACTACGGCTTAAGCGTACGCACCGGTATTTCGAGCCGCGGCAAGGACATCTACACCGAGCCCTCGCCCGATGCTGCCGCAGAACCTACAACGATTGGCGCCTCCACTGTCGACTGGTTCATCAGTGTCGGTTTGGAATACCATTGGACTCCGTTCAAGTAACTCGGAGATTTGAAGATTAAAATCTTATTCGCACCACTGCAAGGTTATACGACAGGCCCCTACCGCAAGGCCCATGCCGAAATTTTTGGCGGAGTCGACGCTTATTACGCTCCGTTTTTGCGGATAGAAAATGGCCTGCCACGCGAAAAGGACCTGCGGGATTTAGAAACGGATTCTCACACAAATTTTAAGGTCGTTCCGCAAATTATCGCGAACAGCGTTCATGAATTCAAGACACTCGCCGAAGCTCTTTTGCAAAAAGGATTCTCTGAAATTGACTTCAATATGGGATGTTCCTTTCCGATGCAGGTCAACCGTCACCGTGGCGCGGGCATCTTAAGCGACATAAATGCGGTCCAAGAAATCATGGCCGAAATCAGGAAAATGTCAGATTCCGCAACAGGAACCGCGTCCAAAGATTTAAATGGAACCGAGTCCACAAATGCAAATGGATCCGCACCGATCAAATTTTCCGTCAAGATGCGGCTCGGGCAAAATTCTCCCGACGAGGCATTCGCGCTGCTTCCGCTCCTGAACGACACTCCCCTCGCCCATATCACGCTCCATCCGCGACTCGGCAAGCAGCAATACAAGGGAGCCATCGACTTCGATTCGTTCGAGCGATTCTACAACGAATGCAAGCACCCGCTCGTTTACAACGGAGACATCACAACGGTTTTTCAAATCAACGAGCTTGAGCGCAAGTATCCGAAACTTGCCGGTATCATGATTGGTCGCGGATTACTCGCCCGCCCCAGCCTCGCCGCAGAATACAAAGCCTTGTGCAACGAAACGGATTCCACAAGTGTCCACAGCACGGATTGCGAGGCCACCCCGCAGGAACTTCTCGGCAAGATTCTGCAAATGCATCAAGAGATTTTTGACAACGCCTGCAAAACATACCAAGGCGACAGCCAAATTCTCTCGCACATCCAAACCTTTTGGGATTATCTGGAGCCGAACATTCCTAAAAAGATTTTCAAGAAAATCAAGAAAGCAGGCAAACTCAGCGAATACAAAGAAGCCATCGAGATGCTGAGGTAATGCACGCTCTCAAAAAAATTTGAATTTTGCAAACAACTGTTGTCACATTTTTCAAATTCATTTGGTAGATTTACCGGAAACATTGATACTATTGCATCTTGATCATTAAAAAGGTATATTTAAGGCATGGCTTTTCCATTTGTTCACATTCCTGTTTTAACGGGAGAAATTGCCGAGGAATTCAACCGCCAAGCGAAATATAACGCTAAGTACTTGGCAGGCTCCGAATACAGCGCCGAAAGAGAGGCGTGGTGCCGCCAAATTATTGAAAATTCAAGAATAGACCAGCTAAAACGAGCTTCATCTAAATGAATTTTTTCGATTTTTCATTTAGCACACTCGGAGACCCTATCCGAGACTTATCCGCATTTGACTGTGGTCGTAAAGAAATCAACAAATTCTTTCAAAAAGATGCGCTAGATTACCAGAACGAATTGTTTAGTAAAACATATCTGCTTAGTCCCCGAAACGATTTAGACAAAGTTGCCGCCGCATTTACAGACATCTTGATGACGGCAAGCCGTTAGAAACCCGTTTGTTATATCGTGATTTGATTCTGTTTAGACGAAAGTCCATACGGAGTTAGGTTTATCACAATATCTGCCCCCCCCCCCCATTTTGTCAT
>LVAE01000112.1 GCA_001603905.1 Fibrobacterales bacterium Fibro_02 | reverse complement strand
CTTTTAACCATGCTACTTATTAATAGCATGACCCGTGCTTTTTACTCGCTAATTTGTGTAAAGAAATTTTTATTTTTTCTTAAGTCGTTTTACGACAAGTGTCGTACAAACGCCTAAAATAATGCCTAGAATGGCCGTGAGCGCATAGCCGCCCGTTTCTGCAGATAGAACAAAGGCGCCGTACTCGGACTGCGAGCCTGAAACGACAGCACCCGAAAATTCGCCAATGACGGCGAAAAGAGCAATTAGAGTAATGCCGGCGGTCGTAGCGAGAACGTTCGTGATTCTTTTTTCACGTTTTTCAAGGATTATCCCCGCGCGCCTGTTGATTTCTTTTAGGGCGTTTTCTGTTGTGTATTTCACGGTTCGCCTCTCGGTTTGTTCTGACATTACTTCTAATCAGTTAATTGCGAATATACAATTTTTACTCATATTTGTTTTGTAAAAAATAATCGTATTCAGCAGTAATGTACAATTTTGCTATAATTGCGTTGCGTAAGACAAATATTTAGTCGTTAGTGAGTAATTTTACAAGCGAATGTTATTAATATACCCCAAAGATAAGGCTTTCTTGGCCGGAGACAAGGTCCATGCCCGATAACGACGGACAGTTGTATATCCGTTTTCTGACCTTAGGGGATCAAAAGGCGCTTGAAGCTCTTTTTTGTAAATACAGGGAAAGTCTAGTTCTGTTTATATATGGGTTTATCCGAAATATAGATGTCGCCGAAGAACTGATGATGGATACTTTCGCAGCCTTGGTGGCAGGAGTAGCACGCTACAAGGAAAACGACGATGCGCTTTTTAAGACATGGCTGTTTGCTGTCGCCAAGAACCAGGCGTTTCACCATTTAAGGAAACACAAAATCTGGTTTGCCTCGCTTGAAAAAGAATTCTTGAACAATGTGGAAGCGGATGCAAGCTCTCAACCGATCGCGATACTTCTAAAAAGCGAAAGGGAATCGCAACTGTATCGCTTGTTGAAAGTCATCGATGTGGACTATAGGCAAGCGCTGTATCTCCAGTATTTTGAAGAAATGAAGCCGGAGCAAATCAGCCGAATCATCAAAAAGAACATAAAGCAGACATACAACCTGTTGGCTCGGGGAAAAGAGTCTCTACGCGCCGCATATGAAAAGATGGGGATTTCATGGGATATGTAACAAGGTTGGATGTCATAACCTCCATTATCCAATCCATCATCTTGGTTGTCATTATTGCGAAAACGGTTAAGTTGACTATAGACTCAAAATCGAGCCTTCTTCCGTTCTTCTTTGCCTTGGCGATGAGCGGTAACCTTTTAAGTAACTTTTACTGGATTGCATACGATTTCTTGAAACCGGATACGCGTATGCCGATGGCGTGCAATGAAATCTCCGAAAATGCAACGATTCTACTTTTGTGCGCAGGCCTAGATACGATATTGAAAGACAAGCGAAAGGTGGCGGGGGAGATTGCGTTTGCAATCCTCTTTATCGGTGTGAATATTGTGCTATGGATTGTCTGGTCGGGAGAATGGTTCCAGGATATCCTGTTTGGTATCCCGTACATGTATCTTTTCTGGCTTTTGATGCGCGGCTTAATAAGCCGGGAAGTCTTGAGTCAGAAAGAGAGGTGGTTGGCTGCTGCGGCGGGGACCTTGGTCATGTCGATGCAGACTCCTCGATATGTGATGGAAGGTGATGTTTTCAATTATGCTTCTTTTGCTGTAACGATTGCTGTAACGGTTTGGCTTGGTGTCTTGAGTGTTCGGCGTAAGGATTTTTTCCTCGCTACAACTTTCTTTTTGTGGACGCAACTATCCATGTTCCTGTCCTCCGATGTCTATTATTATGTGTTCTTTTTCGCAAATACGATTGCGATGATTGTGATGTTCCCTTTGGTGAAAAAGGAACTTGCCGCCGATGGTTAATGCAGAAAACGTCTTGATATGCATTGCTGTTCCGTTAGCAATTTCGTTCCTTTTCATTAAGGGGAGCGCCCGTCAGCTGGTTTCCGCTTTCCTTGCCGGTATGGTCGGTTGCCTTTTATCTGCCTATATCGCTGGTTTTATCCAGATGACCTCCGGTTACAGTACCGAAGATACCTCCATTTTCCTTTCTCCGATGATCGAAGAATGCATGAAGCTTTTATTGATCTTGTTCTGCATTTACCTCTACGGAGCATCGAGCCGAAGAATAGAACTGTTCGCCGTTGGTATCGGCGCAGGTTTTGCGACTTTCGAAAATTGCTGCATACTTCTTTCGTCGGGTACACTTCAATTGAGCTATATGCTGGTTCGCGGATTGGCGGTTGGCGTGATGCACATTGCGACCTTGGTGGCGCTTGCCAAGGGCATTCAGCTCTTAAAATTGCACAAGGCGTTCTATTTCGTAGGAATTGCGGGAATATTGTCCATCCCCGTGACAATCCATGGGCTCTACAACCTTTTGGTCTCTAAGCCAGGCGTGTCATCATATATCGGGTATGCAATGCCGATGCTTTGCGTAATCCTGCTGTATATGACGAATGTCGCGAAAAAAGACTAAGATTCTCGTTAAGAGAATCGAATGAGCGGTTGGGAAAGGAAGGTCTTAGGAGGGGCGGAGCCTCTCCTTGTCGAAAGAAAGATTCTCGTTAAGAGAATCTTTCATATAAAGCATCGCGCTCGACCGGCACGAGCCCTTCGTTTGTAATGAGGCTCTTCATGCGCTCGGGGCTCATGCCCACGGGGACCGTGGCGCCGGCGGCGTGCGTAATCTTCTCTTCGATAATCGTTCCGTCCAAATCAGAGGCGCCGGCGTGGAGCGCCTTCATCGCGGTCTCGATGCCCATCTGAATCCAGTAGGCCTTTATGTGCGGGAAATTGTCGAGGAAAAGTCTTGCGACGGCGACCGTACGCAGAATGTCTTCTTCGCTGGTGATATTCGGAACGATTTTATGCAGCGCGTTATGTTCCGGATGGTACACTAGCGGAATGAAAGCGAAAAAGCCCGGCGCTTCGTCCTGCAAGTCGCGGAGCATCTTCATGTGGGCGATGCGGTCCTCGATCTTTTCGATGTGCCCGAAAAGCATCGTCGCATTCGTAGGAATTCCAATCTTGTGGGCCGCACGGTGAACATCCAGCCATTCCTCGCCGGTTTCCTTGCCGGGGCATATTTGGTCGCGGACATCTTGCACCAGGATTTCGGCGCCACCGCCAGGCAGTGCGTCAAGGCCAGCTTCTTTCAGCGTCGTCATGATTTGTAGCGGCGTCTGCCCCGAAAGTTTCGCGAAGTGGCAAATTTCTACGGCGGTAAACGCCTTCAGGTTCACTTTCGGAAATTCCACGCGGAGCTTGCGCAACATTTCGATATAATAGTCAAAGGGGTGGTCGGGGTGTAGTCCACCGACGATATGCAACTCGCGGGCGCCGCCTGCAATCGCTTCGGCTGCCTTGTTTCGAATCGTATCGTAGTCCCAGTCGTAGGCAGTGGGGGAATCCTTCTTGATTTTTGAAAACGCACAGAACTTGCAGTGCAACACGCACACATTGGTGTAGTTAATCTGGCGGTTGTTCACCCAGTACACGGACTTGCCGTGGCGACGTTCTTTTTCTGCGTTTGCACGGGCGCAGAGTTCGTCGAGGGGTGCATTCAAGAATAAGTCTAAAGCTTCAGATTCGGTCAGGCGTGACATTTTTTCTCGCAAGTTTATGCTTCATAATTTAAAAAAGAATCCGCCCTTGAAAGGACGGATTTCTTATTAGTAGCGGGGGCAGGACTTGGACCTGCGACCTCCGGGTTATGAGCCCGACGAGCTACCAACTGCTCTACCCCGCGTCGAAGTTAGCCCATATATAGAAATTTTTAATACCCATGTCAAGGGTTTTTAAACGAATTTTTTCAGAATGTGCTTGCTGGCGACGAAATAGTCGATTCCGCTAATGATGGTAATCGCTGTAATGCACCCCATCACGGCCTTCGGGAATACGTTCCAGAAAGCCTGGTAATTGGGGATAATTGATTCCATAGGGTTGAGTGCCCCAACGAGAATGGCGACAATTCCAATGCCCTGCAGGGCGGTTTTCCACTTTCCGCTACGACGGGCCGGCATAATGAGACCTTCGCTTGCGGCGAGCGTACGGAGCGTCTCCACACTTGATTCGCGGAAGTAGATCAGGGCGACCATCCACACCGGGGCGTATCCCGTAGCGATAAAGCACATAAAAATCGTCATGTTCGATATTTTGTCGCTGAATGGGTCAAGGTACTTGCCGAGCGTGCTGACTTCGCCCATTGCACGGGCGAGTTTTCCGTCGAGAAAGTCGGTAAGCATGAACCCGAGCACCATGATGAGGGCTAAGCTCTTGAAAACGATGCTGTTGTTGCTGTAATCGAGGTCGTTGTCGTAGAAGAATACCCACAAAAAGAATGGCGTGAGTACGATGCGGCTCATAGTGAGCTGGCTTGCAATCGAAAGCGGCTTACGGTGAGCAGGATCGCGGTAGTACCAGTAGGCGTAAGCGACGGTCGATGCGATAATCAGGAGGATCGAGGATACCATGCAAATCTGCTGGTAGTCTTCGAGGTTCAGCAGGTAGACGCCCATCGTAATGGTGATGACGATGTTCGAAAGCTTGCTCCAGCGTCGCTTGCGGGGGAGCGACTTTCCTTCGCGGAGAACCCCGAGGCTGAACAGAGTGTGGGCGACTAGGCGCGCGAGCAGGAATACGCATCCGACGGCGAGCAACTTTTCAGTCTGGTCGTTTTGCAGCAGATCACGCACGAAGATGCTTGTCATCACGGCGAATGAAAGGAATCCATCGATGACATTCAACCAAAGCCGGTAATAAGGCTTTTCGATTTCCTGCGAACGGAGTTGGTACAAGTTAACCCAGCCCATGATGAGGGCCACGGCGACCAGGGCGCAGGCGGTTTTGGCCATGCCCATCCAGATAAACACGATGACCGCGATAAAGACCGCCGCGCGCAATACGCTCCAGATGCGTGTGCGTAGCCGGATGTCGGATGTCTGTTCTTCTGTCATTTATGCCTCTAAAAGTTGTCTTGCGTGTTCGCGAACGGTGTCGCTTTCGCCGCCGAGCATGCGAGAAAGTTCATCGACTCGGCCTTCGTGGTCGAGTTCCTTTACATGCGTGTAAGTGCGTCCGTCGATTTCTTCCTTGCTGACGGCGAGCTGGTTTACGGCGCGACTTGCCACCTGGTGCAGGTGCGTAATCGTGAGCACCTGGTGGTGCTTGCCTAAATTCTTGAGGGCGATGCCGATGCTGTTGCCGACTTCGCCGCTGATGCCGGAGTCTACTTCATCGAAAATCAGGAGCGGGACGCGGTCGAGGTCGGCCATGACGCTCTTGATGGAAAGCAACACGCGGGAAAGTTCGCCGCCCGAAACCGCCTTTTGCAGGCTCTTGAAACCTTCGCCGGGGTTTGGGGCGAGCGTGAATTCAATCTTGTCTGCACCGTTCGGTGACAGGGACTGCATCGTAATCGCGGTCGTAAAGATGGCCTTCGGCATGCCGAGCGTGTGCAAAATGTCGCTTACCGCCATGTCGTAGCGGGCGGCGGCCTCTTGACGGGATGCCGTCAGCTTGAGGGCTGTCGCCTGCAAAGCTTCGAGCGCCTTCTTGGATTGCCTCGAAAGCTCTTCGAGGTCGGCGTCCAGGTTCTCGAGGCTCGAAAGTTCTTCGCCGCGCTGTTCGGTCAGGGCGATAAGGCCCGCGACGTCGGTGCGGTACTTGCGCTTGAGTTTCTGGATCGCGGCGATGCGGGCGTTGGCGCGGTCGATATCGGCTGCACTCATGGCCGCAGCGGGGCGTAGCCTCAGCAGGTCCTTGCAGACGCTTTCGTAAGGGTCGGTCACTTCTTCGAGCGACTTCAAATAATCTTCGTAGTCGGGAAGCTTTGTCGCCAGGGTACGCAGCTTAGACGTGAGAATTTGCACCTGGTCTAGGAGACCGTTTTCTCCGCCGAGCATTCCCTGGATTTCGTTCAGGTAGCGGGTTTCTGCTTCCTGCTTGCTTGCGCTGTTGACTTTTTCTTCGAGCGCTTCTTCTTCGCCTTCCTTGAGGGCTGCTTTCGAAAGTTCATCGAACTGGAATTTTAAAAAATCCTTTTGCGCGGCGAGATTTTTCGCCCGTTCTTCGGTCGCCCTGATTTCGTCCTGGATTTTGTTCCACTGGGTCCAGTGCGTCCCGTATTCCCTGAGCAGTTCGCCGTTCCCTGCAAAGTCGTCAAGCATCTTGGTGTGGGTACGCGTGTCGCGAAGCAGGAGCTGTTCGCTCTGGCCGTGCATCTGGATAAGCTCTTCGCCCAGGCGCTGCAAGTCGGGGAGGGCTACGATGGCGCCGTTGACGCGGGCGCGGCTCTTGCCGTTCTCCTGGATTTCGCGGCGGATAATGAGTTCGTCGTCGCTGTCCAGCTCCAGTTCTTCGAGAACGCTTTTCACCTGAGGTTCGTTCGAAATGTCGAAAGTGGCCTCGACGACCGCCTTTTCTTCGCCGGTGCGGACCATCGATGCCTGGGCCTTGTCGCCGCATACGATGCGGAGTGCTTTAAGAAGTACTGATTTTCCAGCGCCGGTCTCGCCGGTAATCGCCGTAAAACCTTCGCGGAAGGGAACTTCCGCTTGCGCAATCAAAGTAAATCCACTAATCGACAGGTGCTTTAACATACGACGATAAATTAGCAAATTAGCTTGACACGAAGTGTCATTTTTCGAATTCTACGACGCTCCTGTAAATGGGGCGGCCTTCCTTGCGGTATTTCTTTTCGAAACCGGTCATGATCCCTTCGGTGGGTTCGGCCGTGTTGCGTTCCAGAATCTTGCAACCCTTAAAGTTGTCGAAAACCTCGAGGGCGACCTCGTTGTATTCCTTGTGGTCGGTTCCCCAGTAGAAAATGCGCTTGCCCGGTTTCAGGACGCGTGCGACTTCCACCAAGAAGTCCGGGCGCAAGAGGCGGTTCTTGTGGTGGCGTTCTTTCGGCCACGGGTCCGGGAAATACATGTGGAATGCGTCGACGGTGTTGTCCTTGACGCAGTCGCGCAAGAAGTAGAAAACATCTCCGCGGAGCATAGTGGCGTTGGCGAGTGCGCCCGCCTTGTCCATCTTGCGCTGGGCGAACTTGGCCCAGGTGTAGTCCCATTCGCTACCCATGATTACGAGGTCCGGATGCTTGGGTGCGTATTCGGAAAGGAAACCGCCCTTGCCGCTTCCGATTTCGACTTCCACGCGGGCGTCTGCCTTGCCTGCGATTTGCGGGAACATGTCCTTCCACTCAAAATCCAGCTTGTGGGGGAGTCCGTCGGGCGTTGCGATCGGCTTTCGGTCGCCGTGCGTGCGGAATACATAATGCCACAGTCCCTTCGATTCCGGATCTTCCTTCAGGTCGCGGAAAAACTCGGGAATGATGACTTCCTTTTCAACGTCTTCAATGTTTTCGATATCGCTCATATTCTTTTTCTTAAAAAATCGTTCACCTGTGGATCCCGTCATTTTGCTTCGCTACATTCCAGGATGACTTAAATAGATGCGTCATCCTCGACCAACGGGAGGGGATCCAGATTGGCCTCTTTTAAATAAATGCTACGATTCTATCTAAAAACCTCTCCGGGATTTCTTTAGCGATCATTTCGCGGATGTATTTTTCGGAATACTTCATCGAAAAGTGCGCGAGGATAATTTTTTCGCATTCTACGCGGTCACCCATGCGGTTCAATGCGTCTGCAATCTGGCGGATATGCGTGTGTCCTTTCTTGTGGCTCATCTCGTAGTCTTCGGGAGCGAGGAAGGTACATTCCGTAATCAGCACCTTGGACTGGAATACGCGATAGTTTTCTAGGAGACTTTCGCCCATGCAGTCGCCCATGAAGCTCACCAGCGGATCGTAGACCTCGCGGGTGATTTCGGTGCCGCTTGTGCGCAACTTGATGATTTCGTCGGCAGAAAGTCCCAGATATTCGTCCTTGAGCTTCTTCTTGTAATAGTACAGCGTGCCGCCCATTGCAGGAATCGAATGCTTGACGTCGAAAGCTTCGAACGCAAGGTCCTTGCGGTGTTCCAGGAACTGGATGTCGCCCGCCGTAACGGGGACGATGTCGGGGTAGCGGAACTTGTTTTCGGGCACGCCTTCGAACATGGCTTCGGAACGGATCCAGTCGCGGGCGCCGTCGCAAATGTAGTCGGGCATATAGTAGACGCTTTCGCGTTCAACGCCCATCATCTTGCGCAGGCTGTGGTGACGCATCAGACAACGCGCGTGATCACCGTGCGCGTGAGTCAAAAACACGTGATTGATGGAGGTTGCCGAAAGCGGACATTCACCCATGTCGATGCAGAAGTCCAATTCGGGGAGCTGGATGTAGGTCGCAAGTCCCGAAATCGAAAAGCCGGAGACGGTCGTGCACGAAGTCTCCAGGTGAACCTGCTTTAATGCGTTATGAATATACTTGCTTTCTGCCATAGCGAATTCGGCTGTAAATGTAGAAAAAAACGCACCATCGGGTGCGTTTTCAAAGTTGTAATCCAGTGCTGGATCCCGTCCCCCCTTCGAGGGGATGACGACGTTGCTACTTCGTCTTCGCGTTTTCGGCGACGAGCCTGTCGAAGTCGGCACAGCTCAAAGCTTCGATGTGGTTACCCATAGCGACGCTACGCGTACGGGCGTTACCCCTCTTTTCGGGAATGCGGAAGCAGAATTCGTAGGTGTTGCCCTTGTCGGTCGGGATACCCATCTTGAAGATGCGGATGCGTTCTGCGCCCTTGTTGTAAATCTCGTGGTAGTCGTAAGTGTTCTTGATCTTCTCGAGGCGCTTCTGCTGGCTGAATTCAATTTCGTTGATGATTGGGCCGTCCAGGTACAGCGGAAGGTTGTTCTGGAAACGGAGCTCCAACTGGCCGTTGGATTTGACGATAGAAGTTTCTTGCGGCTTGATCAGGTAGCGCTGCTGCGGGATGTTCTTATAGGCGAAGCTGCGGACCGTGCGGACGCCGCACATTTCACGCATGTCAGGTTGTTCCACAAAGTCGATTTCACGGCAGATGGGGGGCATATTAGTGGGAACTTCCAGGTTTTCGCCCGAATTTGAACCGGCACAGGCGGAAAGGAGGGAGAGTAAAGCGATACCAGAGAAGAACAAAATTGAAGATTTCATATGCTAAATATAATTTTATTATTCCGTTTGGCATATTTTTTCTTTAGAATTGTGATAAAATTTGAATAAAGTCTGTAAATTTTCTTTTTCCTTTTTGCCGTTTGAGTTAAATTTGAGCCTGTTTTCTGTTTCGCGGTGAATTCGAAAAGTTTTTACGCATTTGTGCAGTAAAAAAATGTATTTTTGGCGCGGATTAAGATTTGGGTTTATATGAATATTTACAGTTGGAACGTAAATGGCCTCCGCTCCGCCCTCAAGAAGGGTTTTTCGGATTGGTTTGCCGCAACGAAGCCGGATATCCTGTGCTTGCAGGAAGTTCGTGCCGAAGTGGACCAGATTCCCGACGAGGTTGCTAAGCCCGAAGGATACTTTGCCTACTGGAACCCGTGCCGCCGCAAGAAAGGCTACAGCGGGGTAGGCATCTATACGCAGATTGAACCTGACCGTGTGAATTACGGCTTCGACATCGAGGAATTCGACGAAGAGGGCCGCGTGCTCCAGCTCGTGTTCCCGGACTGGGTGCTGAATTCCATTTATTTCCCGAACGGTGGCCAGGGCGACGACCGCCTGGACTACAAGCTTCGCTTTTATGATGCGTTCCTCGAGAACAGCAAACGCTGGGTGGCGGATGGCAAGCATGTGGTGACTGTCGGCGACTATAACACTTGCCACAAGGAAATCGATATTGCACGGCCCAAGGATAACGAGGACGTGAGCGGCTTTTTGCCTATCGAACGCGCCTGGATGGACAAGTACGTAGAAAATGGTTTTGTGGATTCGTTCCGCAAGCTGCATCCCGATGAACGCGACCGCTATTCTTGGTGGTCCAACCGCTTTGGCGCCCGCAAGCGCAACGTAGGGTGGCGCATTGACTATGCCTTTGTAGACGAGGGTCTGGTGCCAAATATCGTGAATGCAGAAATCCATTCCGAAATCATGGGTTCGGACCATTGCCCGATCAGCATCGAGCTTGAACCGCCGTTCGCCCCGCTGCCGATCTGCCACGAGTAAGATCGCGAAAACAGAAAAAAATTTCTGTTTACAGGCCAAACTTCTCAATTTTAGAACAAATTTTTCCTATCTTGTGTTGTCAAGAAAACAATGTCGTTTTCTAAAAAATCTCCATTAGGAGGACTTTATCATGAAAAAATTTGCAGCGCTTCTCCTCTGCGCAGCTTCCCTCTCCCTCATTGGTTGCGGTGGCAAGGCCGGCCTCAAGAATATCGACCCGACTTGGACTGAACCCGCAACTGCAGTGACCGTCTTCTACACCGAACCCGTCGTGAAGAACCAGGACGACGTCGCCGACGACCTCCCGGACTACTCCAGCAACTTCTCCGGTTGGTTCACCCAGCAGATGGGCAGCGAACTGAAGAGCCAGGCTGACATCGCCGCCAACTTCTCCGCTAAGGAAGTGACCGACTACACCATGACCCCGGCCAAGTTCGGCAAGAAGGACTACCTCATTCCTTCTCCGAAGTTTGACGCTCTCGACGGTGTTTCCGGCCTCATCATCTCCATGAGCAACCTCGAAGTTTCCCGTCTTTCTGAAACCAAGATGAACCCGCTCACCATGAGCGCCGAAACCAAGAGCTACCTCCAGTTCACCGGTGAATACTCCATTGCTAACGCCGACGCCAAGACAGTCGTTGCAAGCGGCACTCTCAAGGCTCGCGTCCACCTCGGCTTTGCCATGGGCAAGGGCGACTGGGAAGAAAACATGAAGAACCTGGTCGAAGAAATCCTGAAGGATACCCCGCTCCAGAAGAAGTAATCGGAACCAATACTCCTTATATATGATGAAGCCCCGCGCAAATGTGAACTGAACCCAAAAAGTTGGACAGTTTAAAGTTAGGATAAAACA
>LVAE01000111.1 GCA_001603905.1 Fibrobacterales bacterium Fibro_02 | reverse complement strand
GTTAACAGACTGATTTATGTTTCCTGTGACCCGGTGACCTTGGCGAGGGACTTTGCAAAGTTCAGGGATGCCGGTTTTGCGCTGAAAAGGGCAGAAGGTTTTGCCTTTTATCCGCAAACGCCTCATTTGGAAATGATGTTCGTGCTTTCGCGTTAGCCGGAAATTTCCAAATTTGCTAGTTTATTCATAGAAAAGTTTGATGGAGGTCGCTATGAAAAAGGTGACATTGATATTGTTTGTTTTCGTTGCCCTGCTTACAGGGTGTAATGTCGAGAAAACCGCCATTGTGTGCGGTAGGGAATGGAACCCGAACCTCGAAGTGGTGGCGGATACGGCCAGCGAATTCGAAATGAAGGATCAGCTGATTGTGCAGTTCCGCTACGGAAAGAATTTTGATTTTGCCAAGCTTAAAACGGCCTTCTACGAAGGGACCCTCGCAAATAAGGGATCCGAAATCTGGAACCACGAAGTGGCCGTGAGCGAAAAGATGGGCGTCTATACGCTGCAAGGCAAGTCCCGCCACGGTGGATTGATGACGGCTCGCGAGCTGTGCCGTAAAAAGGAACCTGGTCCCGTCGTCATCGAAGTGAGTGGTGACGGAAAAGTTCTCTTGTCGAAGCAAATTTTATTGACCAAGAATCGGTAACTCATGAAAAAAGTGTTATGTGCGGTCGCAGCGGCCCTTCTCCTTGGCGGTTGCGGTGAGTCTAGAGTTGATGTCCAGTATAAGGTGGACGCTCCTGTTGTCGTAGAACTTTATGCAGAAGGGTATTTTTCGACAATAGACTTGAAAGGTGATGAAAAAATGGGGACGGTGACGGCTGCATACGCGAACCTGACCTACTCCAATGTGGGGGATACACTCAAGGTCCATCGTGATTATGTGATGGATAAGTCCCGCGGCTATCTTAAGAATTTTATGCCGTCGGAACTTGCTTGGCGCGTGAAATCCGTGGATATGGCCGCGGTGGACCGTGAAGTAAAAAGTGTCGAAGGGCTCGACGAAGGCTATGACTCGCTTTTGGCGAGGATTCCCATGCCCGAGGTCTGGCGAAAGCAGCTTCTCAATCCTGAATACAAACCGCACTTGAAGCGCCTTGAAAAACACCGCTGGGAAATGGACCACATGTTGCTTGGCTCGGTGCCGACCAAGGGTAACATCACGCAGATGCTCAAGGACCAGGGCCGTTTGAACTTTGCCTTGATTCAGGTGGATTCCGTGGTGGTGAAGGGTTTTGAAAATCGCGACCACCGTCGTTGCCTGGACTATGTCGTTTACTTGCAGGAAAAGGAAAGTTTCCCGTATTACATCTGGGAACAGCACGTGAATAGCAACATCGTTCCTGAAAAGTTCAAGAAGTATAACAAGGGACTCAAGGCGGAATACCAGACCCAGTTCGAGGTCATGATCGACCCGACGACTGGCGTCCCCTGTCAGGAACGCGAAGTCAAGGTCGGTACGCATACGATGGTGAATCCCGACACGAAGGATACCGCGACGTTCAAGAGCCAGATTACGCTTGAAAGACTGTATACGATCAAGAAGCCGGCTGAGAATGAAGAATAGCTTACTTGGAATAGCTTTGTGCGCCTTTTTTGTGGGCTGTACTTCGCATCCGTCGCCGCAGCAGACGATGGTCGATGACCGTTACATGGTCTACAAGGAAATGGAAAAGGCTTATCGCAATGCCGAAGAGGATTATCTGAACCTGCTCTTCAATATCGAGCGTATGCCCGAGGAAGAAGAACTGTGGATCATGAAGCGCGACAAGATGCTGGAATTGATGCAGCTCAAGGAGCTGATGCTCAATGCCCGCGCGGAGCTGGACCAGGCCATGCAGGAGTGGGAACGCCACATGATGGACCTGCAGGCCGAACAGAAGAAGGCTCAAGTCAAGCAGTTTAATCCGAACTTTACTGGAAAGGACGCCCAGCGGACCAGTCCGGGGCAACTGCTCCCCGGCGAAGTCAAACCTCGCAAGAAATACGGCGAGCTTTAATCGCTGACATTATTGATTCCTGGCTTACTGCCAGGAATTTGTGTACCCCATACCGATCGCGAATTTGATTCTCGTGGGAGCGATGCTTTCGGGAATTACAGGAAGGTCGATGGGAGTGAGTTTCCTGCCACCATGCAAGTCTTCGTCTTCGCCGATGCGGTCTAGGCCGCGGGCGAGCGTGAACGTTATGTCGAACGGGGTACCGTAGAAAATTCTGTTGCTGATACGGAACGAAAGTCCCACGGAACGATCCCAGAATCGGTGGTCGGTAAACTTGTCAGAGTCAAACCATTTGTCGCCATTCCAGGCGGCACCCATTTGAGCGAACAGGTCAATGTAGAAGCTGCGCGTCTCGAATATCCAGGCTCCCTTGCGCCAGTCGTCGTAAACGGGGAACAGGTAGTGGAGTTCAGCGACGGCGGTGCGCATTCCCGCGAGTGTGTAGTTCTCGGAACTGCGCAGGTAGGGGTAACCTTCGAGGAAAATCGGGTTGTAATAGTAGGCATCGAGAGTGTCATGGTCGGTGGAATCCTGACGGGTGTCGGTGCTCCAGTTGAATACTCCGCCGAGCTTGCCTCCGGCGGCGAGGCGGGCGCCTGTAAGCGGGCTCTGCACGCTTCCGTAGAGGTTAAGTCCCAGTTCGTTGACGATGAAATTCCTGTACTTCGGGGTGATTTTTCCGCTCGGGCTGATGACGAAGCTTTCGGCAAATGTTCCTGGGCGGTACAAGTCGGAATTCGTGTACTGGTAGTAGATGTTCAGACCGTTTCCCTGGCCGGAGATTTCGGAGCCTTCGGCGTGGTCGGCGTAGAGCCCGAACGAAACGAGTGCGCTGATTCGTTTCTGGTAGGTCCAGTCGAAGCTGTCTTCGTAGAGGTTGAAATTCGCCCAGTCATAGCCCACGGCCACCTGGAGCGTGTCGATACTCTTGAAAATGCTGTATCCGACTCCACCGACTACGGCCTGCATAGGGATGGCGTAGTGGCTGGTGTGGAGGCTGTCCCCCTTGGCACGGACGTCTTCGTTGCGGACGGTGTCCTGGCTGGTGTAGTTGGCGTAAGTGTAGCTCAGGGAGAGGTCAAGCGGCGTGCTCCTGTTTTCCCAAGAGACGAAGAATTCCTTTTCTTGCTTCGGGTTGAGGCCGTCGCCGTTGATGTAGTTGAATCCGTTGCCAAGTTCCAGCAGGAATCCTATCTGGACGGTGTTTTTCTTGAGGGCGTCCGAAAGAATTGCGGCGAGTCCCGCCTTGGCCTTGAGCTTGCCTTCGCCGAATACCGTAAGGTCGGGGGCGTTCTCGCTGAATACGAGCATCGGGACGAATAGCGGGATGTTCGGGATGGGCTTGTAGTCCTTTTCGATTCCAGCAAATTCAACGTCGTTCAGTTCCAGTTGCTTTTCAATTCGTGCGGGGAGCGTCCCGTGAAGCGAAATGCTTGCTGGGGCGGGCTTCTGCGTTACGGTGCGTGTGGTGTCCGTGATCTTGATGATGCTATCGCGGAGGGCGACTGAAGGAACCTTGTTGCAGCCTGTGCTGGAATCCGCGATGATGCCTTCGCCTTCTGCTTGCTGAACCGATTTGTCGTTGGAACTTTCGGCGCTTCCTTGAGTCGAGTCGCCAGGAACGACGCTGCTGTCGGGACAAAGCCAAGTTGTGTCTGCCAACTGAATGAGACTGTCGCGTTCGGTTACGGTGACGGTCGTGTCATCGATGAGCGGAGGCGTGCTGTAGCTCATCTTGTATAGCGAGAATCCGTCCTTGTCGTATTCGGTAAAGTAGAGCGTGTCGCCTGCGAGGGTCGGGGTGAATGCGCCGCCGACAACGTTGGTGAGCGGGCGTTCGGCGCCGGTCGAAAGAGTCTTTTCGATAAGGTTGAAGATGCCGTTCCTGTTGCTTGCGAAGACGATCTTGTCGTTGTCGAGCCAGTTCACGTCGCGTTCGTCGAAACCTTCGGTAGAGACTATCTTGAAGTTTTTGCCGTCGCTGTCAATAACGGCAATGCCTCGTGTCGCGTTGTCGAAGAAGCCGAAGGCGATGCGTTTGCCGTCGGGGCTGAACTTGGGACTGTAAATGTTATAATAGTCGAATTTTGCGTCGGGAGCAAAGAGGTCCACGGGATCTTCGGCGGTGAAGTCGTTCAGGTCTTTCGGGTACGGAACTTTGGCGAGCTTGAAACGCGTGCTGTAGGATTCGCGCATGGCAAAGACGATTGTGGTTCCCTGCTTGTCGATTGCGGGGTAGACGGCGTCCGCGAGGTAGGTGACCGAAACGATATTTTTGTTGGTGTCGCTGACGGCAATGTCGAAGTGGGCGTGTCCGTCCTTGTCGCGGTTCTGGTAGTTGACGTAGGTGAGTATGGGGCCTTGAACACTGTCTTCGTAAACGTCGATGCCCTTGTCGAGCCATGCTTTCTTGAGCTTGAAGCCGTGCTTGGCATATTCGGAAATGTCTATGGTCTCGCTTTCGTTCTCAATTTCAATATCGCCGATTTCGACGCCGTCGATCGTGTTGCTGGAATCTTTCGTGTCGTCGGCAGATTCGGGCTTCTTGTTGATTTCCATCTTGAAAACGCTTCCGTCGAACCAGGCTCCGCCAAAGTTTGAGACTCCGTAGAGGTGGTTCCCTGCGACTACGGGGAAGTCTTGCCAGAAGGCGTCTTCGGTCAACTTGGTTCCCTCTACAAGAGTCCCAAGGCTATCGCGTTGCGCCTTGTACTGTTCGGTGATATCTTCTTTCCACTTGTCGTAGAGCTCCTGCTCGCCGATTCCAAGGACTTTCTGGATGGCTCCGTCAAGTGTCATGCGGTGGTATTTCGACAGCTCGTGCCAAATTTTTGGAACGGCGTCTTCTCCGTAGTTCTTGCTGATGTAACGCACTAGCGAAAATCCCTGCGTGTAGGGGCCGAGTTCCGCAAAAAGCGAATTGTCCGAGAAGTCGTGCATGTAGGGGAGTGTAAGCAGGCTGTCGTTCAGTGCTGCCACGCGAAGCAACATATCACGGTGGGAGTCCCAGGCGTCAAAGCCCATGCGGCTCGATTCGTACTGGGCGGTTCCTTCGGCAAACCATAGCGGCTGCAACGTGAAGGGAATCATGGTCGCAAAATCTTGCGTGGTGCGTTCGTTGTAGTAGTCCGTGTAGCTGATTTGCAGACCATACAGGCTGGGCGGAAACTTGCTTGCGTTTTCGATGCTGACCAGGTGACT
This sequence comes from Fibrobacterales bacterium Fibro_02, assembly GCA_001603905.1. Classification (GTDB taxonomy): domain Bacteria; phylum Fibrobacterota; class Fibrobacteria; order Fibrobacterales; family Fibrobacteraceae; genus Fibrobacter. Next base: position 12,995 of record LVAE01000111.1, on the reverse strand, counting down.
GAATTCGTGGGTGACCACGTCCGAAAGCCAACCGTGGCTACTACGAATCTTGAAATCCCAGTTCGTGAGCCAGAGGTTAATCGAGTTTTCGGCGGGAATGGCGTTGCCGTTGCTATAAAGGGCGTTGTTGAGGGTGGCGTTTACGCGGCCGGGCAGGTCATGGTGGTAACGGTTGACAACGGAATCATAGACGGCCTCGGCATATGCGGAAACCTTGGCGGCGTGACTCGAGTATTCGACAGGATAGATAAAATTGAAGTGGTCTGTGGCGGCCGTTTTCCAATGAATATCGCTATTGTTGCCGTAAAAACCGTTGGCGAAAGCTACGCCAATACAAAAAAATACAAGGCTCAAAATATAGGCACGCATATGTAACTACAATATACAAAATGCCGAGCCTCAACGGCGGGCCATAAGCCTACCGTTGAGGCGATGGGCGACCAAAGATAAGCTATAAAAAAGGCCGCTCGTTCGAGCGACCTTGGATTATTATGGGAGTTCTAGAATTTTTTTATTTGTCAAGTCCGTAGGCTTCGGCCATGCCTTCGATCAGCTTCGTTCCCTTGACGCCGTCGGTCGATTCGAAGAGGGAGAAGCCGCCGGTGTAGCCCCAGTGCGTCAGAGGAATTTCGAGCGTGTCACTGATTTCCCTCATGGCGGTCGTGTAGTTCAGTACGGACTGCTTGTCGGTCTTCAGGTTGTAGGCGCCGAATTCGTTGATAATCACCGGTACGTTGTTCTTCACGGCCCATTCCTTGGCGGGGAGAATCAGGTTGAGGATGTATTCCTTGTTACCGATTTCATTGTAATTGAAGATGGCGTCCTTGTACCACTTGGGGAGATCCTTCGTTACGCCGAAATCGGCGCTGAATTCAGACCATTTTTCCTTGTCGTAGGGGAACATCAGATTCTTGACTTTCTTGAGGTCCGTCCAGTTGGCGCTCTGGTGCGTGAACACGAACGGTTCGTAGGTGTGGATCGAGTAGACGATGTTGTCGTCGTTGAGCGGTTCACCCTTGGCGAGGAGCTTGATGGAATACCATTCTGCATCGCCGAAGATCAGCGTGTGCTTCTTGTTCACCGTACGGATGGAATCGATGATTTCCTGGGCAGCCTTACGCCAGTTGGCCGAGGTTACCTTGCCGTTTGCCATGTCGGGTTCGTTCAGCAGTTCAAGGAAGAGGTCTTCACGAGCGCTGCTTGCGTAGTGGGCGGCCACGTGCTTCCACACTTCGGCCATCATCTTGGTATACTTGGCGTTGGTGGCAGTCTTGGTATTGTAGCCGTTGTCGTATTCGTGGTAGTCAATGACAAAGGACATGCCGTACTTTGCGGTCCATTCGTCAAAGGCATCGAGGACTCCGAACAGGTTTTCGTCATCGTAGGTGAGCGCGATGGTGCCGGTGGTGTCGGCGACGAACTTGTCACGGTTGGTGGCATACTGGTCGAGGTCAATGGGGAGACGCAGCGACTTGATGCCGTTATCGGCCATCAGTTTCACGTCGTCTTCGTCGAACTTGAATTTGCCTTCGAATACGGTGCCGTCTTCTTCGAGCCAGTTCGTGATGTTAATGCCCTTATTCAGGTACTTCATCGCCTTGGCCTGGAGCGGGTTGGTAACGGCTATGTTACCAATGGTGACTTCAGGAATGACGGCATCCTTGATTTCCATGTCAGCCTTGTCCTTTTCAACTTCGCTCGTGTCCTGCAAATAGACGTTGTCGATCAGCAGGGAGTCCACCTTCTTGTTTCCCTTGGCCTGGAAACTGATGTTGGTGATGTGGGCCGGGTCGAAATCAACTTCTACGCCGCCCCAGCCTTCCTGGGCGAGATCCTTGAAGCGGATGACCGCCTTGGTCCAGGTGCGGGATGCCTTCATGTTCATCATGTGAACGTCGTAGTTGGTCACGTCGGAAGTTTCGACGCGAACAATGTGGGCGCCGCCCTTGTACCAATAAGTAAGGCCGCCGTATTTGGTGTAATCGACGTCGGAATCCAGGGTGATGCCCCAGCCGACATAAGGATCATACTTATATTCGCCCTTGTCAAGGGCGTAGTAGACGGCCCATGCATAGTTGGTGCCGTTGTCGGATTTTCTTGCGACCTTGTAGCCGTCCGGGCCGACGGGGCTCATAATTTCGGATGCGCCGTCGCCGTCATCGCCACCGTTGTTGTCGTTATAGTCGTACCAGTAGTATTCGCCCTGCAGGGACATGTTGTCGCCGTCTTCGAAGTCATCGATCAGGAGACCCTTGCCTTCTTCCTTGGGAATCGTGATTGCAGGGACGATGTCCGTTGCTTCGTCTGGCATGACGATTTTGCTGCCTGATTCAATAGCGGTGTCGGCCGGAGTAGTCGTTGTGTCTACTGGGGTTGCCACCGTGTCCGCAGGGATGGTCGTAGTGTCGGTTTGTGTCGGATCGGTGGTGACTGTCGAGTCGGCCGGAACCGGGGGCAAATCTTCCGGAGCGATAGACTTGCTGCTAGAGGAGTCACTTCCGCAGGCGCTTAGAACTAGGAGCGCAGCCGCAGAAAGGGAGAGACTGGTCTTGGTTTTGAAATTCATCGTGACCTCACTTGGTGTTTAGGCATTTTAAATTTATATTGGGCCAATAAATAAAACAAGCTTTGGTGCGCAATTTGCGTTTACACGAGTAACCTTGATGCCGGAGCCTTTGTGTAGCAGAAAGCCTGTCTTTTTTACCTTTTTCCTTAAATTTATTCTTGAAATCAGTAATATGGTCCATGTAAAAGGCCTGTTTTCGTACGGGTGTATCAAATGTTTTTGCGCGAGGGTAATGTCACTATTTACTATCTTTTTCCTGTGCGCTTCTTTTCTGAAAAATACCATGAGTCCATCAAACTTGCCCGTAAGGCCAAGTTGGCGAATTTGCAATGGGAATCGCAGAAAAGTGCAGATTGCCGTTACGTTGGATGCAATCGCATCGATGTCCATCAAGGTGAAATTCCTTCTTTCGGATATGTATCAGGTGACAACCTGAATTCTGTCGGAACCTTTGTCGTTGTGCGTGGCCGTTCTATTCCTGACGGGGTCTATGCTTACGATGCTTCAGGAAAAAGTGAAGCGCCCGATGTAGCGGGACAGTTGGTCCGCGTGGGCGGTAAAGATGCTATCAAGCGGATTGTGGCGGCGTTCCCGGATTGCGATGTCGCGGAAGAATCGCCGCTGCTCTATATTTTTACGGGACATTTGGAACGCTCCGTCTGGCGGTTTCGTGAAGCAGCCTATGTACAGGTGATGCAGGATGTGGGGGCGTGTGCCGCTAGTGTCCTGTTGCATGCAAAGTCCAAGGGCGCAAAAGTTTTTGCGCTAGGTGGATTTGTCGACGACGAAATGGCGGTTGTCCTTAATTTATCTGCAACTGAAGTTCCACTTGCGGCGCTGGCCGTTTTTCCAGAGTATAGCGAAACGGCTTTCAACTCTGTTGATGAAGGTGTCGGTGAAACGGCGTATTCCAACCGCAGCGAAATAGAGACTGCCGGGGACGAAACGCTTTCGCGTTATCCGTCGGTTTTTATGTTGCAGAATCGCGTCGAAAGTATCGTCGACCTTTCAAAATGCATTCGCATTCGCAGGCTTTCGGCGCAGGCTCTCCCCGGTGATGAATTTCCGCTGACTCCCGCCAAATACGATGTGTCGCAGTACCTAGAGCGGCTTGCGGACTTGGATGCGGTGCCGCAGAGCTTCAGACCATTCAAGAAGGTGGGGCTCGACCTGGATGATTTTTCGGGGTTCCTGCGTTGGCTGGAAGTGGGGCAGATTAACCTGTTTGGGGCGGGGCTCCTGAAAATGTGGGTGGTCGCCTTCGACGTGATGTTCGTCTATCCGGGCGTCTACCGTTATATCCCGGTGCGCAAGTCCATTTATATGCAGTCGGGAGCGGTCAACGAGAAAAAATTCGCCAAGTGCCATGTTGCTCCTGAAGAGGCTGAAAATACGGCGTTTGCATTAATTTTGACGGCGGACCTGAACGAATCCTGCAATTTGCTCGGTGAACGGGCTTACCGTTATATGAACCTGAATGCGGGTTATATGGTGCAGTCTTTGCACCTGTCATCACAGATGATTCGGAAAACATCGCGTAGCGAACGGTTCTTTTTTCACGACGAACTGCGAAAGTTGTGCAATATACCCGAAAGTGAAAGCATCGTTGCCGAAGTTCTTGTAGGAAAATCGTAATTTTCTTATATTTTATTTGAAATTTAGGCTAGGAGTTGAAAAATGCCCAAAAAGTACGGCTTATTTGTTTTATTGTTCATCTTCATTGCGCTGCTTGCAGCCTGTGGTTCGGACAGTACCTCATCGACGAATGAGGATAATCGCTACAAAGAAGTCAAGAACGCTGATAATCTAGGAGACTGCTCCGAAGAAAATGAAGGCGATTCCGTCTATGTTGCATCTGAAAAGATGTATGTGACTTGCCACAACGGTTTCTGGTCCGAGTTCACTCCTCCCGATACCGATACAAGTGCGGGCAAGTTGAACATCTATGTGGCCGCAGACGATACCATTCCGTCTCTTTCGAAGCTGATTTCCTGCACTTACAGCTATGACGGCTGGCTGGTCTTTGTGGCTTCGTTGAACTCCTATATGCTCTGCGAGGACTACGAATGGATCGAGTATAAGCCGAAGTCTTCGTCGAGTGGTGCGATTGAATCGAGCGACGACAATGAGTCCTATTCTGAAGGTTCTTCTAGCAGCCGCAGGGCACAGTCTTCTAGCTCCCATGTTATGACCCGCGACGAAATTCTCGGACCTTGCACGCTGGCTAATGAAGGTACGGTTGCGATGGATTCCCTGGATGAAATCCGTGTGTCAGGGACGGACTACTATATCTGCCGCTCCGGCTTGTGGATTTCTGCCGATACCTATGACCTGAATACCCATGGATGGTCCGATACGACCGATGGTGCTTTCAGGGAAGGCTTGTGGAGTACGTTTTATTTCAAGTCGGTCTCGGAGGAATGCGTAACGGAAGAAGATTCCTACACCTATCAGGTTTATGTCTATGATAGGGGCTGGCGTGTCGCTAAAAGAGAGGAACTTTGCTACGGTAAGGCTTGTACGGCGATGAGCGGTGGTGAATCGATCATCTGGAACGGAAGAACGTATGTGTGCAGCGACACTGCCTGGCGTCAGGAAAATGTCTACAATCTGGACAAGAGTTCCTTCTTTGCATCTGATGTCGTTTACGGTTCGTTGACGGACGAACGTGACGGTCAGGTCTATAAGACTGTGAAAATCGGGACGCAGGTGTGGATGGCCGAAAATCTGAACTATGCGGATTCCCTGAAGGATGTCGTGCTGCAAGATGGCGCTAGCTTCTGCTATGACTACGATGACGATAACTGTGCCGTGGGTGGTAGGTTCTATAGATGGGCTGCCGCGATGGGCCTCTTGTCGAAGTATAATAATTCCCGTGCTGATACGACGTTGCTGAAAAGTTCCAACCATAGGGGCCTTTGCCCGGAAGGCTGGCATATCCCGGATACGACGGAATGGAACACCTTGATTGCAACCGTGGGTAAGGGAAACGCCTCTGCGCTCAAGACGACGAGTGCCTGGCTCTTTGATGCTGATTCTATTGGCGCTGCGACCAATTCGACTGGCTTCAGTGCTGCTCCGACGGGTGTCAATGCTTCGAGCGGTGCGAATAGCCAGATCTTGTTCTGCTCGACCTATCAGACTTATTCCGATGAGTTCCGCTATTTCAGCCTTTCCTATAGTTCGAACCAGCTCTATTACGGAAGTCGCGACAAGGAATATCCGTGCTTTGTGCGCTGTATCCAGGACGATCCGTCTGCCATTGTGGACGATCCTGTGGAAGATGAATCTGACGAAACGGGAAATGATTAATGGGGGAAATGATGAATAATAAGGTTCTTTTACTTGCTTTTTCTGCGGTTTCCCTTTCGGCGCTCGTTGCCTGTGGCAGCAGTAGTAGCGGTGGCACGGGAGCCGCTGACGTGGACTATATCTTCTCAAGCTATTCGGAAATGAACAAGAGTGTTTCTTGTAATTATTCCAATGAAGGTAAGGTCGCCTATCTAACGGATATTGAGTCCGCCGTGATCTGCTCGGACGGTTACTGGGAAGATTACGATCTGAACGCAAAGGATTCGACCTCTGAATCCAAGAATATCGTTGTCGATACGGTGTTTAGCTACTCAAGCTTGCCGTCCTGTAACTATTATAGGGAAGATTCCGTCGTTTACGTCCGCTCGCTCCAGATTAACCTCGTTTGCGACGGGTACAGCTGGCGCGAAGAGGCCTTGACCCTGGTCCCGACCTCGGTTTCGACGATGAAGGCCCTGCCTACGTGCGTCCCGTCCATTGCGGGTGCAATTGTCTATGTGAACGGCATTGGCGAAGACGTGATTTGCTCCGAGAAACACTGGGTGGAATATCGCCACTGGCTTGAATCGTCTTCTTCGATGAACTCTAGCAGTTCTTCATACGACGATGATGACGAAAGCTCCTCTTCTTACAAGACTGACGAGGAAGAAGTGCTTGGCAAGTGCTCCGCAGAAAATAACGGAATGCTCGCCTATGATAGCAACCACGTTCTTGGGTATAGCACCAACTATTATTACTACTGCGATGGAACCTGGGAATCTTGGGAAGCCGCTCCGTCCGAGATGATCGATACGCTCGGATGGGAAAGTGCTGAGGACGGAATCTTCAGGGCGGGCGATTATTCCTACAAGAGCAACCGCTACAGGGATTTGCCGGTTATCTGTAACTTCAATGGCGAAGGTGGCTCCGTTTACTTTGTCCATGACGGTTCTTGGCGGATCGCGACCGATATGGAAGTGTGCGTGTTGCGCCTCTGCAATAACGACCACGCCGGGGATACGGAATTGCTGGATGGTTATACCTATAGGTGCAATGGCGAAGACTGGGTCTTTGACTCGCTTTACTCCAGTGCCAAGGTCGACCGTTTCAAGAAGGGCGTGACCTACGGCACCTTGCTGGATGAGCGCGATAACATTTCCTACAAGACGGTTGTTATTGGTGGAAAAACCTGGATGGCCGAAAACTTGAAATACGCAGATTCTGCATCGACTATCACCTTGAAGGCTGGCGGTTCTTTTTGCTGGCGTGACGATCCGGCGAACTGCGAACTTGGCGGGCGCACTTATAAGTGGGCAGCCCTGATGGGTATCGCCAGTACCTACAATACGCAGAAATATGCGGATTCCCTTGTCAAGAAACCGGTTCAGGGCGTCTGTCCTTCTGGCTGGCATGTGCCTGATTCAACGGAATGGAAGAGCCTAATCTCAGCTGCAAATAATTCCGCAGCCATGATTAAGTCCGAAACGGGCTGGCCCTACGACGAAGATGCCGTGCTCCCGAACAATGCCTTGGGCTTTACGGCTGTTCCTGCGGGATATACGTACAGCTCCTATGATTATGGTAATCTCGGAGAAGTGTTCTGCACGATGCACCAGGTGGGAGCATCCTCGTTTGTCGGCTACTCCGTGACGTACAGCTCGTCGTACATTTCTAGAAGGGAATCGACGAAGGTGGGCGGCTGCCATTTAAGGTGCGTCCAGGATTCGGAAGAATAATCCTCTTTTAAATTAAATCCAATAGACTATGATCGGGGCTATCACTGCGGTGAATAGCCCCGCTATTCCTATAGAGAGGCTGCTCATGGCGCCTTGAATTTCGCCAAGTTCCATCGCCTTGGTGGTGCCTAGGGCGTGGCTTGCGGTGCCGATGGCGATTCCTTGTGCCACCTTGTGCTTGATGCGGCAGAACCTGCAGACGGCTGGGGCGGAAACGGCTCCCGTGATTCCTGTAACGACAATCGAGATGATGGTTACCGAGGGAATGCCTCCAATCTGTTCGGAAACGACGGAACCCATGGGAATCGTGATGGACTTGGGAATCAGTGAAAGCATGAGAGTGTCACTGAGGCCGATGGCCTTGCTGACGAGAATGACGCACGCCATGGAGGTCAAACTTCCTGCGATAATCCCGGCGAGGATTGGCTTCCAAAACTTGATGAGCTTGGTAATCTGCCTGTAGAGGGGAACAGCGAGTACGACCGTTGCGGGTGAGAGCAATACGGAAATGTAGTCTCCGCCGACATTGTAGCTTTCAAGACTGATTCCTGTTGCTAGTAGGAATCCGACGATGAGGATATTGGCGATCAGGAGCGGGTTCAGAAAGGAATACTTCCATTTTTTGCTGATGGTGACGCCGATTTCAAAGGCGGTGACGGAAAGGAGGATTCCGAACAGGGGCGAGTTTACGATTTCATTCATGGACGTCCTCCGTTCTTGTTGTCGCTTGAGGAGGCTTGCTTGGCATGTCGTTGGGCGAGACGTTCGGCGCGGAGGGCAAGATTCTCTCGGTATTCCTGCTTACGGATGAAAACCTGCGTGCAGCGTCCGCTGACGGCGAGGGTGGCTAACGTAAAGACAATGCAGAGGACGAGCAGAAGGTGCCACTTCGAAAGAACCTCGTCGCCCACAGCCATGATGGCGATGCTCGGAGGGAGGAAAAATAGGGCGAGGTGGTTCAGGAAGAAACTTGAAACGCCAGAAATTTGCTCGGGCTTGATGATTTTTAGACAAAGTAACGCGAGTAGCAGGACCATGCCGATGATGTTTCCTGGCAGGGGGATTCCCACGATGCGGTGGAGAAATTCTCCCGCAACGCAAATAGCGAAAATGACGGCGAGCTGAAGCGGTATTCTCATGACGGCCCCAAATGTAGAAAATGTCCGTTAGCGACCTCATCCGGTTTGCCGCTTCCTGTGTATTACCCTGTTTTTTACTAAATTACACTCGTTAAAACTCAAAAGGAACCGTTATGGAAAACATTACGCAGATTTGGAAGAAGATTCAGTCCCCGGAATTCAACCCCGCTACGGATATGGGTCTGGTTGAACAGGTGAAACAGGTCGCACTGACCTCCCAGGAGCCCGCCAAGGTGAGCTTTGGCACATCTGGCTGGCGTGGCGAAATCGGTTCCGAATTTACGCTCCGCAACCTGCAGGTGGTGGGTGCCGCAATCGTCCGCCTCTACAAGGAAGCTACTCCGGAACTTTTCGAAGCTCTCGGCGTGAAGGACTTTGCCGAACTCCAGAAGCGCGGCGTGGTCGTGGGTCACGACAACCGCTTGCTCGGTCATGAATTCTGCGAGGCTGTGGCTGACCAGTTTGCCAAGGCCGGCGTCAAGGTCTACTACGGTGGCGAAATGCCGACTCCGGAATTCAGCGCCTGCATCGAAATGCTCGGTGCCGCTTGCTCCATCAACATGACTCCGAGCCACAACCCGAGCCACTACAACGGCATCAAGTTCAACCCGGCCGACGGCGGTCCTGCCGGTCCGGAAATCACGAACGTCATCACGAAGCTTTCTAACGAGATGATGGCCACCTGGAAGTTTGAACCGGTGGGCAAGGTTGACTGGGAAATCATCGACTCCCTCAAGATCTACAAGGAATTCCTCGTCAAGCAGGGCACCATCAAGTTCGACCGCATCAAGGACTTTATCAAGAAGGGCCGCCTCACTCTCGTGTGTGACCACGTGCACGGTTCTACCCGTCGCCGTCCGGCCGCTCTCCTCGACAATCCGGAATGCCTCATCACGCTCCGTAACGAAGACGATTCCCTGTTCGGTGGCATCGCTCCGGAACCGTCCAGCAAGAACCTCGAAAAGGTCCGCAAGGTCCTCGACGAAAGCAAGTCCTGGTTCCGCCTGGGCGCTATCTTCGATCCGGATGGTGACCGTATCCGCTTCTACGACGGTACTCGCGAAATCGATATGAACCAGTTCGGTGCAATCGCTTTCCACTACATGGCTACCTGGCGCAAGGAACAGGGCTGTGTCGCGAAGTCCGTTGCTACTTCTAACTTTGTGAACATCATCGCTGAAAAGCTCGGTGTGCCCGTGATGGAAACTCCGGTGGGCTTCAAGAACTTCCGCCCCTGGCTTTCTCGCAACGCCAAGCAGAAGGCTCTCGTGGCTTTCGAAGAATCTGACGGTATTTCGGGCCTGAACAACACGCTCGAGAAGGATGCCCAGTTCGGTCTCCTCATCGCTCTCGAAATCATGGCTGTCACCGGCAAGAACCTCGGCGAATACCTCGACGCCCTGTACGAAGAATACGGCCGCTTCTATCCGACCCGTTCGGGCTTCGAAGTGGACAAGTCCCTCGTGGGTGAACCCTTGAAGGCCAAGGTGAACGCTATCGCCGATATCGCGAAGCCGGGTGCAAAGGTCATGGTCGGTAACAACGAAAAGACCGTGAAGCAGCTCCTCACGCTTGACGGCGTGAAGATCATCTTTGACGATGACTCCTGGATGCTGGTGCGTCCGTCCGGTACCGAACCGAAGGTGCGCATTTATACGGAATGCCGCAACCCGGATGAAAAGGACCCGATGTTCGAGGCTGCCAAGGCTCTGTTCTTCAAGAATTAATAAGTCTTTCAAAGGGAGGTTCCTATGAAAAAACTTATAGCTGTCCTGTTTCTCGCTTTTGCCGTGGTTTGTTCGGCGCAGTCTTCCCTTAAGCCTGAATTCCAGGCTTTCTCGGGTGCGTTGCTGAAGCTCAAGAAGGTGGAAAAGGGTTATCATAAGTTCCGTTTGACGGTGGATGTCAATCCGTGGGCTTTCCAGGCCGATGGTGAAGTGCAGGCTCCGGGCGGAGATGGTGATGCCCTGATTACGGGACTCTTCGATGGCGATGTCTATGCGGTTCTCGCTTACGTTCCTTCTACCGCGGCCGGTTCCGACGGTAAGGAATACCAGGTGGGCCTCTTTGACATGATGCTCTATTTCGATGACGAACCCACAAAGATCCGCAATCTTCGCTTCAAGCTCTTGCCGCCGGCAAACGACGAATGGGCAATGGGCATCTTGAAGGATGCTTTGGAATCCGGCTCGCTGCTCGGCAATGTCTGGGGCGGCAAGTACGACAAGGCTATCACCAAGGCTTCTGCTGATCCGATGGACAAGGCGAAACTTCGCGCTCTCCAGAAGAAGGGCAACAAGAAGATCGACGAAGATGCGACCATCAATGCCCGCAAGCGCCGTGTCGAAGCTGACGAAGAAGAAGTCGCTCCGAAGAAGAAAAAGAAGGCTGCAGTGGAAGATGACGCTGCGTTTAACAAGCGCAAGCGCCGCGTCGAGGCCGAAGAGGAACCTGCTCCGACCAAGAAGAAAAAGAAGAAAAAAGTTTCTGGTGACGAATGCGACGATCCGAGCCTCTCTGTCAAGGAAAAGCGTCGTTGCCAACTCAAGAACAAGTAATTTTTTAACTAAAACCAATTAGAGGTAATCTATGTCCGGTCACTCCAAATGGGCCACCACCAAACGCAAGAAGGCCAAGACTGACGTTGCTCGCGCCAAGGCTTGGAACAAGCTGATTAAGGAAATCTCCATTGCCGCTAAGCTCGGCGGCGGTAACCCGGATGCGAACCCGCGTCTCCGTGCCGCAATTCTTAAGTCCAAGAGCCAGAGCTTGCCGACCAAGAACATTGAAAGCGCTATCGCCAAGGGTACGGGTGCCAACTCTGGTACCGAAATGACGGAACCGCTGTACGAAGGACGCGGCCCGGGTGGCATTGCCATCATGGTGCAGTGCCTGACCGACAACAAGGTCCGTACCGTTGCCGAAATCCGCAACATCTTCAACAAGAACAACGGCTCCATGGGCGAATCCGGTTCCGTTTCTTGGGCATTCACCTACAAGGGCGTGATTATCGTTGACGCTGAAAAGTATCCGGAAGACCAGGTGATGGACCTCGTTCTCGAAGCTGGTGCCGAAGACATGTCCACCGAAGACGGCGTGCATGAAATCTCCACTTCTCCGGAAGCATTCGACGCTGTTTCCAAGGCTCTCGAAGCTGCCGGTATCGAAATGATGAGCGCCGAAATCACCTACGTCGCTAACGACCCGGTGAAGCTCGGTCACGAAGATGCCCAGAAGCTCCTCAAGCTCATCGACAAGTTCGAAGACCACGACGACGTTCAGGACGTTTACCACAACGCCGAAATCGACGAAGCCGACATGGACGCGGAGTAAGCGTCAGTAAGTTGCTTTTGTCATTGCGAGCACCGAGGGTGCGTGGCAATCTCTAGCAAAAATTTAAAACCGGTTGCATTTCGCATCCGGTTTTTTTGTTTAAATCACACTTTTCTGTAAAGTTGTTTAAATGTTAATCTACCATTGCGAATAAATTGTATATTATGGGAAAATAGGAGGACTCTATGAATATTCGCAAGGTTTGGCGTTTGTGCTGCGTGTCGGTCGCATCTCTGTTTTGGGCTAGTTGCGGCAGCGATTCAACAACGCAGGCTACTGCTCCGGAAATAAACGATCCGGAAACTCCTGGTTCTTCGTCTGCGGAACCGACCTCTTCTGAACAGGCTCCGACAAGTTCGTCGTCTCTGGAAGCTGACCCCGGTTCTTCGGAAACGCAGCCCTTGTCAAGCGCCGAAGCGGAGAGCTCCTCGTCTGTTGATGTGCCTGGTTCTTCGGATTCCCAGGAATCCTCCAGTTCTGAAGAAGCTAGTTCCTCTAGCTCTGAACAGCTCGTTTTGGCGAGTAATCCTTCGGTGACTTGCACAAAGTTTAATGATTATGAATCGGTGTGCGGTTCTACGACTTCTTCATCAAAACTTTCTTGTATGGATTTACAGGAATTCCTGAAAGCTGATACGGCTGTATCTTGGCAGACGATGCGAAAATGGGAAGATGATTTGGAAAGATGTGGTGCCATTCAGGAAGAAGTTGCCCTCTATGGTATTATATACAATCCCTGCGATTCGTACCGCATTGTGAGCAAACTTAAATGCTCCGATGGCCGGACCTATAATTGGTACAAGGTAGAGGATGGCGTTGTCTATACATCCGAAGAGGAGTATAATAGGGCCAAGGGAATCAGCTCGAGTTCCGAAGCAGAAAGCTCCAGCTCCGAAGCGGAAAGTTCCAGTTCCTCGTTGCCTGAAAACT
>LVAE01000110.1 GCA_001603905.1 Fibrobacterales bacterium Fibro_02 | reverse complement strand
CCTGTTATTTCGCAAAGCATAGGAAGCGGTACTTTGCGAATTTTGCCGAACAAATTTAGCAAATTCAAGGAATTTTTCAAGCATATTTTTTTGTTTTTCGCCCAAAAACGCGGATTTCGGACCAAACGGAGGCGTTTTCCAGCCGGAAATTTCCTACTTTTTCCACCATTTTTCCTTTTGTAAACATGGCGTTTTTCGCTAAATTTAGGCACTTCAATGATTTAGCGCGATGATAAATCCAGCTTATCAACATTTTAAACACATTTATCAACACCCCGGCAAAACGTCCGCCGACTTATCCACAATTATTTTGTAAAAAGATTTTTACTAAATGAAATTTTACATTTCGAGTCAAAAAAATCCCGTTGCAAAATCATCCACGATTCCGCGAACAGACTAGGAACGATTTCAGTTAGGACTATATAATTTTACATTGGAAACCTGGAATATTTAACTATCTTGTCATTCACGTTGTTTGGGAAAACCGAGGAATAAATGAAAAAAAGAATTCTTCCGCTATTACTTTCTGCAGCCGCGATAGCCTTCATCTGTAACTGTGGCGAAGAAACGACTTCTAGCCAAGACGTAAAGAACGTGCCCGCCCAGGCCTACGTGGTAACCGAGCCCTCCTTTGTCTATGTCGAAGGCGACAACACCTTTATCATCTCACAGACCACGGGAATCGTCACCGACATCCAAGGCAATGTCGTCGGAAATGCGGACCTCAACGCGGGCATTATCGTAGACCTGAACGGTGCAGCCCTCGCAAGTAACATCGATATTGCCACGCTCAAGGCGGTCAACCCGCCCACCGTGACCGCCCCCGCCTGGGCCTTCGCCGCCAACGACCAGATTTATATCATCTACACGGACGGAAACGTGACGGATGAAAACGGCAACCCCGTCGGAATCTTCGTCTACATGACCGACCCGACAACCGGCACCATCGTCATTGACCCGGCAACGCAGCTGCCGACCACCGTCGGAAACATCATCGCCCTTGACGGCGTAACGCCCGTCTTCACGAACGTGGACCTCGGAACACTGAAAGTGATCCTTCCCACAAACGACATCCCGATTGCAGAAAGCAGCGCAAGCCTGAACCCGAAATCCTCTGCGGCAACGCCGGCCTCCTCGACGGGTATCGCAATGTCTTCGGCTGCAACGCCCAAGTCCAGCTCCTCGGTCAAGCCCACGTCTTCGGCAAACTCCTCCAGTTCCGCAAAGTCCTCCAGCTCGGAAGCATCTTCCAGCAGCCAGGTCGCGGCATTCCAGATCAAGTATGTTAGCGGCGGCAAGAGCGGTTCCGGCTACGCCACCCGCTACTGGGATTGCTGCAAGCCCCACTGCGCATGGCCCGAACACGGCGGCAAGGCAAGCACCTGCGACGCCAAGGGCAACAAAATTGAAGACAAGAGCGCAACGAGCATGTGCGACGGCGGCAACGCAGGCATCTGCAGAAACCAGTTCCCCATCGCCGTCAACGACACGCTCGCCTTCGCCTTCGCGGCAACGCCGGGTGGCGAAAATAATTGCGGCAAGTGCTTCGACCTCGTATTCACCGGCGAAGGCAAGTACGCCACCGACCGCCACAAAAAAATCAAGGGTCACCACCTGATCGTCATGTCCAACAACGTTGGCTACGACGTGGCGGGCGGCCAGTTCGACGTCATGATCCCGGGCGGCGGATTCGGCATCTTCGACGGATGCTCCTCCAAGATGGGCTGGGGTTCCCAAGGTACCCAGTACGGCGGCCTTCTCGACGAGTGCGAAAAGGAAACCAACTATTACGCAGCGAACTACCAGAAGTGCCTGAGGACCAAGTGCGAGAAATCCTTCTCCATGGACCCCGAAGCCAAGGAAGGCTGCCTCTTCCTTGCCGACTGGATGAACGCCGCCGGCAACCCGCTCCTTACCTACAAGGAAGTGGAATGCCCGCAGGAACTGATCGACAGGTTCTAACCTAAACGAATTAATTCAAAAAGGAATCCCGGTTTCGACCGGGATTTTTTTATGCAGCTCGGGATGACAAAGGGGGAGGTATCGGGATGACAGGCGAGGGGATTGGGATTTTTTGTTTCGGCGCGAATGTGACCGCCGTCGCGTAAATATATATCTTACAAAAATTTACGTGAATTTTCAGGACAATTAAACTATCTTTAGACACGGATGGAATTGGAGAGACTTTCAAAAGAAAGCCTAGTTGGATTTATTTGAGGATGCTTATGAAAAAACAATTCCTGAAGTCTGTATTGCTCGTTAGCGCAGCACTCGCACTCGTGAACTGCGACGACAAAGCCGCTGATGCCATCAGCAACCTGACCCCTGACGCCAATATTCCTGCAAGCAGCGCAAGCGGAAGCGCAACAGTTGATCCTAGCGAAGCTTGCTGGCTCATGGAAGCAAACGGTGCCCAGTACCTGGTTTACCCCACAGGTATCATTACCGACATCAACGGCCAGACTATCGCCCAGGTGACTTTAACCCAGGATGAGACCGGAGCCTTTGTCGGCACCGCAACGACATTAGACGGCACCCCCGTTTTTGAAATCAACACGGCAAATCTCCCGGTCGTGACGCTTGAACAGGTCGCTCCTGCGATTCCGGCTTCTTCTGCCACTACCCTGCCGCCGGCATCCAGCGCGACAGTTCCCGTGCTCTCCAGCGCAACGATTCCCGCGATTTCTTCCAGCAGCCTCACGACGCCGGTCGTCTTGAGCAGCTCCGCCACGGTCGTGGTCGTCAGCTCCTCCGCCGAACAGCAGCAGCCGAAATCCTCTGCCGCCGTATCGGGCAACTGCGACGGAAAATGCTTCGACAGCGTTTCGGGCAAGTGCGTCGATTACTACGCAGAACAGACTGGTTCCAAGGGCGAAAAGTACGCCTATGACAATACCTGCAAATTGAACTGCTACCATGATCCCGATGGCAAAGACTGCAAGAATATCTCCGGTGCAGCACCGGCAAGCAGCGCCTCTCAGCAGCCGAAGTCCAGCTCCAGCGTGAAGTCTTCCAGCAGCCAGCAGCAACAGCAGCCCAAGTCTTCTAGCTCCTCTGCAAAGTCCAGCTCCAGCGCAAAGTCCTCGAGCAGCCAGCAGCAACAACAGCAGGGCGGTTCCTTGCTTCCCAAGGTCGTTTCTGGCGCCCAGACCAAATCCGGCTACGCAACCCGTTACTGGGATAGCTGCAAGCCGCACTGCGCATGGGAAGGCAAGGGTGGCCCCGTGGCAAGAACCTGTAACGCTGACGGTGTTACCAAGGCTAGCTCCGATGCAAGCTCCGTTTGTGATGGCGGTAATGCAGGTACCTGCTTTGACCAGACCCCGCAAATCGTGAACGACACTATCGCCTACGCATTCGCAGCAACACCCGGTGGTGGAAACGACTGCGGTAAGTGCTATATGCTCACCTTCAAGGGCACCGGCGCCTCTGCAACAAGCACTCCCACCGATAGCCACCACAAGGCCATCAAGGGCAAGCACCTGATCGTCATGTCTAGCAATATCGGCTACGACGTTAGCCACAACCAGTTCGACCTGATGATTCCTGGCGGCGGTCCCGGTGCATTCAATGGCTGCGGCAAGATGGGTATTTCCTGTGCAGGCGCCCAGTACGGCGGATTCCTTACCACCTGCAATTACAAGAAGGATTGCCTTATCAATATGTGCAACAAGGAATATGCAAACAATACAAGCCTGAAGAACGGCTGTCTCTTCCTTGCAAACTGGATGGACGCTGCCAACAACCCCGAAGTGGACTTCGTGGAAGTTGAATGCCCGCAGGCCCTGAAGGATAAGTACTAATCGCCGGTAGATAATCGCTGATTGCTTTTAGTAGAAAAGCCCCGCGGGTAAAAATGATGTGAACCCCGAAAGTTGGACACAACTTTCGGGGTTTTCATATATGAAATACACAAAA
>LVAE01000109.1 GCA_001603905.1 Fibrobacterales bacterium Fibro_02 | reverse complement strand
ATTGGAACATCCTATTTTTTTACCCCCTTAGAGGAATTTGCGAAAGAAAATATACGTTACCTCTATTACATCAAGGATGTCAAGGAACTTCGCGCAGCGCTGAAACACCTGATGGATAACGACATCCGCACTCGCGGTGAGTTCCAGTTGACTGACGCTCTGCAGATGATGATCGAGCAAGGTTGTAAGTTCCGCACAGCGCCTGTCCGCGAATGGCTGGACTGCGGGCTTCCCGAGACCCTTGTGCAAACGAACACATGGCTGCTGCAGAACAAGTACGAACTCAATAATGTCAGCCGCGCCGCCGTCGACCAGCGGGATTCCATTCACAATGCCAGGCTGATTCCCCCGTGCATCATCGGGAAGAATGTCTTCATCGAGAACTGCACCATCGGCCCGAATGTGACCATCGGGGACAACTGCAAGCTCAAGAACCTGACGATGAAGGACTGCATCATGTGGGATAACGAAGAAATCGGATATTCCCACTTCGAGAACCAGATCATCGCCAGCTGCTAGGGGAGATTCTATAAAAGGAACACAACAGAGGGGCTTACGCCCCTCTGTGTGTGGGTGGTTTAGATTCTGCTTTTCATAGCTTCGTTCAAGTCGAATTCTGCGTCAATCTCTGGCAGGGCTCCGTACTTTTTGTCGAAGTAGTCTTTTTCGAATATTCTGTCCCTGCGAACTTTGCGGAATTCGCCGTCATCGGTCATTTCTATCTCACTAAGCCGCTTTAGTATCGTTGATTCATGGGTTCTGTCTTTTTCGGCAAACCAAATTTGGTCTCGTCTCAATATTTCGTTATTTAGCAAGTTTGTATCGTGGGTGGCGAATATCAACTGTGCGTTGTTTGGGTTGCCCTTTCTTGAGTTGAAAATGTCGATGAGTTTTTTTGTCAAGAAGGGGTGTAATTTGGCGTCTAGTTCGTCCACGACGAGAGTGTAGCCGTTTATAAGAGTGTCAACGATTGGTCCAGAGAGATCAAGAATTTTGAGAGTTCCTTCGGATTCCATTTCTTCGGAGTCAAAGAGTCTTAGACTTGTATTTCCATTCTTGTGTTGGAAAGTGTGCGCTGATTTCAGTGAACGCACCATTTCATTTGGGTGTCTTTTAAGGAAATCTTCCTTGATTATTTGTGGGAGCCCTGCTGGGAAAAAATTGTCGTCAATGGGGTGTTCTTCTGGCTTAAGTTCAGAAAAACCTAGATCCATTTGTTTGAGGAATCCTTTTGATGCTTTAGTTTTCTCGTCGTTGTTCAGCAATAATTTGATGGAGTAATCTCGGAAGTTGTTGTTGAAAGTCCCGGATATGTTGTTGAAGTGCTGAAACCAGTTAATGACCTGTTTCGATATGTCTCCGTTTAGTTGGGCCACCAGTGAGAGGAATAGCCTGTTGGCTGTTGTCAGGTTTTCTTTGCCTTCGCCTTCCTTGAATCGTTTTTGTATAGAGAATGAGGATCCTTCGCGTGTAAAAAGTTCCTGTTCCTTTATTCGGCTCTTTTCGAAAAGCCATTCTTTTTCAATCTCTTTCTTGGTGTAGATGAAACCATAACGATATGTCTTGTTGCTTAATAAGAAAACGGCTTCAAATTCAGTTGGCTCTTCCAAAAAGGCCTCGTCGAGCGCAAAAGTGTTGGTTGGTAGGGGATCTGTGGCGTTTATCCTGACGGACGACATGATTATGTCTCGCATGGTTCCCATTGCGTTGAGTAGGTTGCTTTTGCCGCTGGAGTTGGCTCCGTAGATGGCGGCAGCCGGCAGTAAGTTGAGCTTGTCTATTTGCCGTGGCCTGGGATTTTCCTTGTCAGTAGTATCCTTGTCATAAGGCGAGGCTTTCATAGAAAAGGTCTGTTTTTCCTTAAAAGAACGGTAATTTTTGACAGAAAACTCTATAAGCATAAACGTGTCCGTTTGTGAAAAATTTGACAAAAATATAGAAAATATATACTTTTTCGTGGTAAAATTGACTTTATTTGTGAAAAATGTTTCAAAAGTAAACGATTGTAGTTGGGCGTTTTGAAGTGAAACAATATCGTTTTGCTGTGAAAATGGTCGAAATGGCGAAAAATCGCCTTGTTTGTTGCAAAACAAAAGGTTTTTGACGTAAAATTATAAACTGGCACGGGTTTTGCTTGAACGTGCACGCGCTCGGCAATGGTGCCGGGTGGAAACCGAGAGAAGGTACGAAAATGTTGCTACCGCTATTTGATAAAGATTGCGACTTGGTTGCATGGATTGACCCTGGTAAATCCGTTTTTGATTTGGACATGAATTGGGTTGCATATGTCGTGAACAACAACCTTTGGTCCGCCAAGACGAATGAATGGCTTGGCCCAATATCGGGATTGCTGTGCTTTGATACAAGGGGCAAACCCGTGTTGTGGAACCCTAAAGAAGGCGTCCGAACGGTTTCAACTTCGACAAGGCCTTTAAAGCCGCTAAGGCCGCTGACTCCATTGAGACCTCTGAAACCGCTTAAACCATTACGCCCGCTAAAGCCCTTGAGCCCTCTTGGAGGATGGTCTGAGCTGTCGTATTACTCGTGGATTGCTCGTTAAGTGTTATGGGAATAACCGAGATTTTGGGAAAAAATAAGGAGTGAACGATGGGAAAAAACAAACGATCCCCAATAAGCGCGAATATTAGAAACATGCTTTGGCTTAGGGCTGCTGGCCGGTGTGAATTTCGCGGATGCAATAAACGTCTGTGGTTGGACGACCTAACGAAGAACCCGTGCAATCAAGCGAATATTGCACATATAGTTTCTGATTCTCCTGATGGTCCTCGGGGAGATGCCGAGCGCTCACCGTTGCTTGCTGGCGACATCAAAAACTTGATGCTTTTGTGCCGAGACCATCATGGCCTTATTGACTCAATGGACTATGTTTCGGATTATCCTGTGGAGCTTCTTCTTCAAATGAAGAAAGACCATGAATCTCGTATGGAAATAGTTTGTGGAATAAAGGAGGAAATGGGAGCGCATACGGTGGCTTGTTCCGCATCAATTGGAGGTACGCAGCCTTCGTTAGATGCAAATATGTTAAATCGGGCTCTTTTGCCCGAATATTATCCGGTGGAGGAACGCCCGATAGAGATTGGTTGGACTTTCTTTAAGGAAGGTGACTGGAATAAGTATTGGGAGCGTGAGGAAGATAAACTTGTTACGCAGTGTAGATGCCGTATTTTGGATCAAATTGATTCGTGGCCGAACAAGAGAATAGCTCTGTTTGCTATGGGGCCAATGCCTTTATTGGTCCGGTTAGGCACGATATTGAATGACAAACTCTCTGTAGAGGTTTACCAGAAACATCGTAAGCCGAACACGTGGGCTTGGCAAGATGAGAGCCCAGTTGATTACATTGTGAATGCCCCGCAGGATTACTCCAAAGATCCGGTACTTGTCTTTTCCTTAAGCTACGATATAACGGATCGGGTTAAGAAGTATTATGGGGCAGGCGCGAGCGTATGGGAATTCAGAATCGACTTTCCTGACAACGATTTCTTGAGGGCGAAGAGTCAACTTGAAGAGTTCTCAAAAAAGGTGTATGAGGTCTTGGCGGACATAAAGTTGAAAGCGCAGAAAGAGCGTGTGAAGGTGTTTATGAGTATGCCTGTAGCTTGTGCGATTGAACTTGGTCGAGTCTGGATGAAAAAAGCAGATGTAGCTCTTGACCTGTATGATTACAACACGAGTTATAGTGAAAAAGATGAATATGCTTTAACAATAAGATAGGAGGGTGAAATGACCGTAAGCATATCTCAAGAAAAGAAAGAGTCCTTCAATAGAATTCTGGAGGAGTTGGCGAGCGAACTTGGTATTACCAAGACGCAGTATGAAAACCTGGCGACCAGCTATAAGGCTGTGGGAACGTGGCTGAATGATGATGAAAGTCTAAAAGGTTGTGGTGTTAATGTGTATCCGCAGGGGTCGTTTCGTTTGGGCACGATAATTCAGCCAATAAATGAAGACGATGATCTTGACATAGACCTAGTCTGTCGATTGACTAGTAAACCTCCGTATTGGACACAAGAGGATTTGAAGGAGTCTATTGGCAATCGATTGAAAGCGAATGATATGTACTCCAAGATGATTAAGGAAGAAGATGGAGGACGCCGTTGTTGGACGCTATTGTATAGGGAAAATGATCCCAAAGAAAAATACCACTTGGATGTTTTGCCGGCGGTTGTTGACAAAGAGAGTCTTTCTGTAATTGATGAGATGGCTCGACAGGAATATAACTACGAAAATGTCCAAAAGTCTGCTATACGCATTACGGATAAGGAGGCTGAAAACTATGCGACGGATTCTAATTCGTCAAACTGGTTGAAAAGTTTCCCGGATGGATATGCTTCGTGGTTTGCTTCACGATGCAAAATGAGTGGACAAGCGCAAATTCTTACAGAGACGGTTGCTCCTGTTGGAAAATACCTTGAAAAGAAGACGATCCTTCAAAAGGCTATCCAAATTTTGAAGCGTCATCGAGACATTATGTTCAATGGCGATGATGATAAACCTATTTCCATAATCATAACAACTTTGGCGTCCAAAGCATACAATGAGGAAAATAATCTTGTCGATGCGTTAACAGGAATTGTGCGTGGCATGAGAGGCCATATTGAAAATCGTAGCGGGATTGATTGGGTGGGGAATCCCGTCAATCCAGAAGAAAATTTTGCGGATAAATGGCCTGATGCCCCTCAGAAGAAAATGAATTTTAACAAGTGGCTGGAAGCTCTCGAGAATGACCTGCAAACACTGTTGGCTCTCGAAGGGCGAGATCGTATCTATAAATTTATTTCAGGTAAATTTGGAGAACGGGTGACAAAAGCATTGTTTGAAAACATGGGATCGAGTATGAAAAAGGAATTTGATAGCGGTAAAGTGAGAATAAGCAAAACAGGTACAATTGGTGCTGTTGGAGGATTGGCAAGTTATGGACATACGTTCTACGGGTCGTAAGATAACTCCGGCTCAGCAATTGAATAACTTAGTGACTAGATATGACAATGTGACAGGGCGGATGGGGCGTGGTTCGTTCTCGTGCTATATTCCTGTTCGCCCGACGGCGTTGAGTGAAGAATATGTCTTGAGGATTCATTTTGAGTTGAATCCTTTATGGAAAATTGTGGTTTATGTTCATTCTCCTAAACCATTAAAACTGGCTAAGGGGGAAACTAAATTACCCCATGTTTATGATTCTAAAGCTCAAATATTATGCTTGTTTCGCTCGTCAAAGGATGAGTGGAATCCGTCGATGCTTTTGTCTGAATCAGTAGTTCATTGGGCGGTAGAATGGCTGTATTTTTATGAAATATGGCTTTGTACTGGTCGATGGTTAGGTGGTGGTGAGCATCCGCCTCGCAAAGACTGTTGAATGCCCGCATCTGCGTTAGGGATCAAAGCCCGTAGGGCCGGGAGGGCCGCCCGTACCTTGCATTCGGCCCTCTAGGCGGGGGAACCGTGGGGTGACGCCATGGTTCCGTGCCGCGAGAGCCCGCCCCTGCGCAGCAGGGAACGCCCTGGTTGACGATATGGGTGTTATTAGTTATATTCATTAACAATAGTACTCGCCACGCGATCCCGTCCTTCGGGAGCGGACCTCGGCGAGTCTTTTTTTTGGGGGGGGGGCGTTCGGTGACGCCTCCGCAAGGGGAGCCCCACGTTTGGCAAGTGGGAGGGCGTCACGCTCTCTGCCGAAAACAAGAAGCAGTTCTACATTCCCGAAGGTTTTGCACACGGGTTCGTGGTTCTCAGCGAGACGGCGACGTTCGTGTACAAGTGTACGCGCCTTTATGACCCGAAGGATGAAGGTGGCCTGATGTGGAACGACCCCGCGATTGGCATTAAGTGGCCGGTGGGTAACGGCTTTGAACCGCTGCTGAGCGAAAAGGACACGAAGAACCCGGCATTGAAGGATTTGAACTTCGCATTTGAACTGTAAGGAGTTTCTATGAAGAATATCGTCATTACCGGCGGTGCAGGGTTTATCGGAAGTCACGTTGTGCGCCTGTTCGTGAACAAGTACCCGGAATACAAGATTATCAACCTCGACAAGCTGACCTATGCGGGCAACCTCGCGAACCTGAAGGATATCGAGGGCAAGCCGAACTACAAGTTCGTGAAGATGGACATCTGCGACTTCGACGCCTTCTACAAGCTCATGCAAGACGAGAAGATCGACGGCATCATTCACCTGTCTGCAGAAAGCCACGTGGACCGTTCCATCAAGGACCCGTTCACCTTCGCGAAGACGAACGTGATGGGAACACTCTCCCTGCTCCAGGCCGCAAAGCTCTACTGGGAAAGCCTCCCCGAAAAGTACGAAGGCAAGCGTTTCTACCACATCTCTACCGACGAAGTCTATGGCGCCCTCAAGATGAACCACCCGGAAGGCAGCACGCCTCCGTTCACCACGACGGCCTCCAGCTCCGAACACCATCTGGCCTACGGTGACGACTTCTTCTACGAAACGACGAAGTACACGCCGCACTCTCCGTATTCCGCCAGTAAGGCAGGTTCCGACCACTTCGTTCGCGCGTTCCACGATACCTACGGCATGCCGACAATTGTCACGAACTGCTCAAACAACTACGGTCCGTACCAGTTCCCCGAAAAGCTCATCCCGCTTTTCATCAACAACATTCGTCACAAGAAGCCGCTCCCGGTTTACGGCAAGGGCGAAAACGTTCGCGACTGGCTCTTCGTGGAAGACCATGCCCGCGCTATCGACGTGATTTTCCATAACGGAAAGATTGCCGAGACGTACAACATCGGCGGTTTCAACGAGTGGAAGAACATCGACATCATCAAGGTCGTGATCAAGACCGTCGACAAGCTCCTCGGCCGCGCCGAAGGCGAAGACCTGAACCTTATCACCTACGTGACGGACCGCCTGGGCCACGATGCCCGCTATGCCATCGATTCTACCAAGCTCCAGAAGGAACTCGGCTGGGAGCCGTCCCTGCAGTTCGAGGAGGGCATCGAGAAGACGGTGCGCTGGTACCTCGACAACCAGGAATGGCTCGACAACATCACGAGCGGCGACTACGAAAAGTATTACGAAAAAATGTATGGGAATAGATAAGTCCCGTATTTAGGTAGGTTTCGCATAAAAAAAACGGGGGACTGCTTGCGCAGTCCCTCGTTTTTGGCGTTTTGGGTGGTCGTTTGGGATGAAACCGGGTGAAAATTTCAAAAAAAATTTGTTTTGTCACAAAGTTTCAAAATGGATTATGTATTTTTAGGGTGTACAATAGGAAACAGTTCTTATGCAATTCTACATCAAACAAATCCAAGTAAACCAAATACTTCATTTAAATGGATTTACGATTAGTTTGGGCAATTCTCCAAAGCATTTGCTGATAACTGGGCAGAATGGTTCTGGTAAGACCCAGTTGATCAAGGCAATTGCGGAGCATCTGCAATTGGTTTGTCGGGATTCCACAGCTCAGCGCCTCTCTTTAGATAATAAAATCGACGTATGGACAAATCGGCTGAAAAATGTTAATTCCGAACCAGAAAAAGTTGAGACAAAACAGATCTTAAATTCACTTACAGAACAAAAAAGACAATATTTTGGTAAAGTTCAGGTTGAATTTAATGATGTTTTAGCGATGACAGATGCCTATGGCAATAACGATTTTATTCTTGCCTATTATGAAACATTTCGTAATCCAAAATTCGAAGAAGTTCATTCCATTGAAAAGCCTGATTTAACTAGACCAAATGATTTGTCCCGCAATAAGGTGGGGCAATTTCTGAAATTCCTTGCCGATAATAAGGTGCAGGCTGCTCTTGCCCGAAATGAAGGAAACCTCCAGGACGCTGAAAATATAAACAACTGGTTCAATAGTTTTCGGGATGTGCTTCGCAATCTATTTAGCGATTCAAAACTTGAACTAGACTTTGATTACACGGATTATTCGTTCTATATAAATTCGTTTGGAAAAAAATTCAAGTTTACACAACTTTCCGCTGGGTATGCTGCGGCTTTGGATATTGTTGCTGATTTGATTCTTCGAATGCAAAAACCGGGTTCTTTGGTCAGGGCGTATGATAAACCTGGCATTGTGTTGATTGATGAGCCGGAGACTCATTTGCATTTGGCTTTACAACGGCAAATTATGCCAATTCTTACGAAGTTGTTCCCGAATATTCAGTTTATCGTTGCGACGCATTCTCCATTTATTCTGAGTTCATTGCCAAACGCAGTCGCGTATGATTTGGAGCATCGTGAAGAATTGGCTGACCTTACGGAGTATTCCTATGGCGCTTTGGCCGAAGGCTATTTCGGTGTAGAAATGGCCTCGGGAGACCTGACTGCCCGTATATCTCGACTGGAAACACTTGTTGCAAAAGAAAATCTGGATAGCGCAGAGTCGGATGAACTGAAGGACCTTTTTAAGGATTTGGAAACAGTGAGCGAAGCTGCTGCTCCTGTAATCAAAGGTCGAATTCTAGAACAGAAACGCAGGTATTTGGCCAAGGGGGCAAAATGATTCGCGTTCGCAAGTCTTCTGTTGCTCCGGCTGAATTAGCTCAAAAGGGCTATGGGGCGGATTCTGTGCAGGCAGCAATTCTCGCCGACCAAGATGACAAGTGTTATCTCTGTGAACGCAAGCGTTCTACCGATTTTCAGGTGGAGCATTTGCAAAGTCGAGATAATTGCCCCGAAAAAGAAAATTGCTGGGAAAATCTTTTTGTTGCATGTGGGTATTGCAATCAAAAGAAATCGAATAGCTTTGATGATATTTGCAATCCTTCCAGGACTGATGTTGAATGCGAAATGTCGCAAAAAGTCGATTTCTCTGTAAACAGGGTGCTGTTCAAGGTGCAGAAAACGAATGGATCATTGGATCGGACAGCGGCGCTACTCTCTCGCTTGTATAACGGGACTCGCCCCGGATTGCGCACTACGCGTGAAGAAAGGTTTTACAAAGAATTCATCCAACAGATGAATGTGTTTCAGCAAGCAGTTCTTCGCTACATGGAGCAAGGCGACAACGAAACAGAGATTAAGCAGATGCTCGATATAAAAGCAGAAAATCTTGGCTTTAAGTATTCCGTTCTTGCAGAAACGCCTGCTTTGATGTTGAAGTTCGAAGACTGTGTAAAATGGAATCGTATATAAATTTTTTTAGAATGTATGCGGGGCGTTGCGGAGTCGGCGTGTGAGGCCCTGCTTGAAGAGAATGCGAAAAACTTGGCGTGCTGGGTCTGAAGCGAGGGGGATGGTTTTTGCCAAAAATAGTTTGTTCTAGCATCTGATCTTGGCTACATTTCCCTTCCTTCCTTCTCCAGTTCCTGTTTCAACTCATTTTCTTTCAGCTCGTAAAGGGGTTTCATATTCAGGTACCTCTTGGACCTCATTCCTTTGAGACGACATGCCTCAACCTGGCGTAGACAATCATCAGGGCTGCTTCTCCATCTGGGAAAACGCCGCAAGGCGAGCGATGCGAAAACATACTTGCATATTTTCATATCCGAGCCGAGGATGTTTCTGCAACCAGCCGACCATGCGCGTCTTCTGCGTATCTCGCGATTGAGCCGTTCAAGGATGTTGTTAGTCCGGATGTTACGCCAGTGTTCATGGTGGAACCCCAGGTAGGTCGACTTTGTAGATAGATTTGAAAATGTTAAAAAAGGAGCGTTTTTTATATGGAAATTCTCTCTATCCTAACAGGAACGACAAAAACTTTATCAGCCTTGGCGACTCTTTACAAAGGGTGCGTCGCTATCAATAGCCGATTTATTGTAAAGAAAATTGAAAAATTTAGCGAAAGACCTTTTGACGAAGATGTAGTCAAAGGTTTTATTGAAAAAATCGATATCAATCGATGGGAAGAAATTCAGGATTTGGTGATTCATCAGCTGACTCAAGCTGAATCTGTCACCAAAGCTATTTACGAACGGAATCTTGTTGAGGCTTTGCTTACAAAAAGAATTTCCGATGCTGAATTCTGGAGGATGAATTTTGTGTTGCAACATCTTTACACGTTTGATATTAGTGAATTGATAAAATTGTATGATGGTGGAGACTGTCCTGTGCAGATGAAAGTATCTTTTTCTTTCTACGGAATTCTTGATGATTCGGGACCGCACGATGAAGGTGAAGGAACTCTTTCTCTATCATCTATTTATACAATTAATGATTTCGGAAAGAAATTCGTTGAGTCAATAAGGGGATGATTTTGTATGTGTTCTTGTGTTATTGGTATTCTGAAATTAACATCTCTGAATACATTTGATACTATTCGCGGTTGGTAAAGCTATTTAGATAAAGTGCTTGGCCGTGCCGAAGGTGTACGGAAACCGGTAGGCCCTGCATCTGCGTTAGGCCTACAGCCACTTGGCAACTTGTTGCCTTAGTGGCTATGGCCTTTTGCGTTAGGGATGGAAGCCCGAAGGGCCGGGAGGGCCGCTCGTCAAATGCACTCGGCCCTCTAGGCGGGGAAGCCGTGGGGTGACGCCACGGCTTCGTGCCGCGAGAGCCCGCCCCCGGCCTTGGCCGGGGAACGCCCGTTCTTGCTTGTGACGGCAACGCCGAAGCGTCGGGGATCCTGCACCTTGTAGGTGTACAGCACATTCTCGCTTTCGCCCGCGAGTCGCCCGAGATCCGCATCGAACAGGGTGTCGCCGAGTATGATGAGCAAGGGCTCGTCGTCGCTTGCGTAGGGGAGCGCGAGGCTTATTGCTTGCCCCAGACCCTGCGGGTCGTTCTGGAGTACGGTGCGGGTCTTGCCCCATTCAGGCTTGTCCGCCAGGTAGCGGTCCATGGCTTCGGCCTTGTAGCCGGTAATGAAGATAGTCTCGGTGGGGGCGAGGGGGCGGGTGTCGTCCACAATTCAGTCGATGCAGGTCTTTCCGCCGACGGGCAGCAGGCACTTGGGCCGGTTGTTGGTGTAGGGGCGCATGCGTTCGCCCTTGCCGGCAACAGGCAGAATGATCTTCATATAATTTCCTTCTTCAAGGTTGCTGCGGCTCTTTGGGCAACAGCGATATCGCGGGGGTAAATGTAGAAAAATGTTTGCACTTATGCGAAGGGCAGCTCCGCCAAAGGACTCCGCTGCCCCTCGCAAGATGGGGAGTTTTGCTAACGACGGAAAAAGGACTTGCTTAATCACCTGTGGATAATGTGAGTGCTTTGTTTAAAATAGGCTTTTGTGGTGATAAGGAAAATAATTGCGTTTTTATGGCTTTTTTTTATGAAAAAATACCATTTTGTCAGTTTGTGACAAAATGAAATAGTATATTTGGAGTATGCAGCAGATCCTTATTCAAAATTTCGGACCGATTGTTAACAAATATGGCGTAACCTTGAAAGTAAATAAGGTTACTGTTCTCTGTGGTAGGCAGGGGTCCGGGAAAAGTTCTATTGCTAAGTTGATATCGACCTTCTTTTGGCTTGAGAAGGCTTTGGTTCGAGGTGATTTTGGCGTTAATGAGTTGACTGCAAAGAATGTGTTTCGCGATAAATATTGTGCATTTCATAACATACAGAACTATTTCAAGACGGATACATATTTTTACTTCAAGGGTACGAAGTTTGAATTTACCTATGAAAAAGGCGTGTTGAATGTTGCTGAAATAAAAACGACTCGGAATTTTGTCCGTCCACAGGTGATGTATATACCTGCGGAACGCAATTTGATGGCTGCTTTAGATGATGCCGATAAGATTCAAAATTTGCCGGGTTCTTTGTCTGCAATGTTGGATGAGTATTCAAGGGCCATAAGAAATGCAAAAAAGCCCTTGTCTCTTCCGCTTAACGGGTTCAAGGTGTCGTACGACGAATTGACCAAGTCTGCTTGGTTGAGTGATTCTAATTTTAGCATAAAAATGACTGAAGCTGCAAGTGGCTTCCAGTCTATGGCTCCTATGGTCATTGTGACGCGTTACTTGTTTAACAAGATTATGGAAAACAAGAAAGGAGCTGGCTTGGAGTCGGCTAGTGAAGTGGAACGTCGCAAGATTATTAATCGCGTTACTAAGCTTTTGAAAGATGGATCGTTGTCTAGTTCAATGCGTGCCACGTTGATTAAGCAACTTCATGCGGGGTATTTTAATGGGCGTTTGGTAAACATTGTTGAAGAACCTGAACAGAATCTTTACCCGGAAACTCAACGTAATGTGTTGAATGAACTTTTGAAGGTCAACAATGAACTGGCTTATAACCAGCTTGTTTTTACGACGCATAGTCCCTATATGTTGAATTACCTGACTCTCGCCATCAAAGCAGGCTTGCTTAAGGATGATTTAAAGCATTCTGCGAAATCAAAGGAGTTGCTCGGGAAGATGGATTTGATTGTGCCTCGTAGTGGTGCAGTGCGCCCGAAGGATGTCTCCATATATGAAATTTCACACGATGGCGAATTTCAACTTCTGGGCAATTATGATGGTGTTCCTAGTGATACGAATTTTCTGAATTCAGCTTTGAACGATGCGAACGAGATGTTCGATGCGTTGCTTGAAATCCAGGATGAGGTGCGTGGATAATGGATTTCTTTAATCCCGTATATCGTAAGGAATCACCGCGGAACGACGTCCTTTTTGGCTTGGTTGACAAGGAAGGGGAAGAATTTGCGCGTTCCACGACAAGTGATCCCCGACAAGAATGGGACGCGGTTGTGGAGAATGCTGGTGCAGCGAAGTTGCAGTTTGTTCCTGTTGATAAGAATATCACGATTGGCAAGGAAAAAGGCGAAGAACGCAGCATGTGTGATGGGATGCTCTATAAAATGGATAAGTCCTGGCTCGCTTTTGTAGAACTTAAAGATCGTACAAAAAAAGCAGTCGGCGATGCTACCGGTCAACTTAAATCAACGATTGATGTTTTTCTGAAGACGAAATCTGCTAAAAAAGTGGGAAAACGCTATGCTTATGTAGCGAACAGGCGACATCCCGATTTTTCACGGGGAATGGCGGAAGTGAAACAGCAGTTCTATAATGCGTGCGGTTTTCATCTGTGTTGTAAAAATACGATAGAAGTTAAGTGAGTCTTCGGCCCCCGGCCCTGGCCGGGGAACGCCCGTAATTGTTTAATTAGTCGAAAAAAAATCTCTTAGACCTATTGACAAACCGAATCTGTTTGTGTATATTTGATAGTGAACAAATGTGCATTATGTGCAAAATTTGTTCATAAATCCTTGAACAAAACCGACTTAGGTCCAATAGAGGGGGTTGACTCGAATGTTGAAATTTCATATTTTTAGGGGAAAGGAATCGCATGTCCGCATTTAAACCATTGTTCGGCAAGGATGTCCTGATCAATGCCGCCTTGTGGGTCGCCACGAGGTTGCCCGAGGATCAGTGTCGCTTGCACAAGATTTTCAAAATCTTGTGGTTTGCGGACTTGTACCACCTGAAAAAATACGGCAGGACCGTCACTGGCGACACGTATATCGCCATGAACAATGGACCTGTGCCGTCTGTCTTGTACGACGAGATGAAGCCGGACCCGTCGGAGGGCGATGCCTTCCGGCGTTTCGACCGCGGAAACGAGAAGGGCTTCGTGGTGCCGCTGAAGAGTGTCAATGCGGATTACCTTTCGGAGACCGATGTCGAGGCCCTGACCTACTCGCTTAATTTGTACAAAGACAAGTCATTCGACGAATTGACCCAGTTGTCCCACAAACATGCCTGGAATTCGGCCCGGAACGCGGGCATGAATACGTCTATCAGGATAGATGAAATCCTTGATGAGATTGGTGCGGACAGCGAACTCCGCGAATACGTAAAAGACGATATTCTCTTCAGGCAGGCGCTTTAATTATGGAACTGCCTAAGGAGTTAACGGGGCGCTTGTATTCTGAGCGCGGTGCTGTGGTCCATTCGGAAGTTAATTCTGTTATAAAAACGGACCATGGCAAGTATTTGCTGGTTGTCAAGAAAACCGAATCGCTGGTGGTATGCTGTTCCATCAATTCGGAACGCTACCGTTTCAAGCCGGAGGAATCGCAGCCCAAGATTCTGATGAGCGAGAACGACTTTCTGCATCACGATTCCTTTGTAGACTGTGCGCAGATCTTTGCGATAGATGTGAATGTCTTTCTGGACAATATGAACAAGGGCGTGTTTGTACCGGTGGGCCTGTTGAACGAAATCTCGATGGCGTTTGTCCTGCGTGCGGGGCAGACCTGCCCGATGTTGAGCAAGGTCGAACAGGAATATTTTAAGTAGGGTAGTGATATCTGCAACTTGGCGGGGATTTCCGTTTCGCCATTTAACAAAGGCGATTTCAAGTCGCTAATGCAACAACTGCCATTCTTGCGTTTGCGTTAGGCCGCATTTTTATGCCGCGAGAGCCCGCCCACGGCCTTGGCCGGGGAACGCCCCGACATGAGCCCTATGCTCTTTGCCCGCGCCATCTCGAAGGGCGAGCCCATCAAGGTGTTCAACAACGGCGACATGATTCGCGACTTCACCTACATCGATGACATCGCCGAGTTCATGAAGTGGTACAAGAGCGACAAGAACCCGCTGAGGTAGGGCAGTTGCTGGATGCGGGGCACAAGATGCCCGCGGGGTCGCTGGCGCGCCCCCGCGAAATACTTTTCAAAAAATGCGGCGGGGGTATTGACAACCGCCCTGCGCTTGTTTATATTTAGTAGTGAACAAATGTGTAGGTTTTTGGGGCGATATGAACGAAGAGATTGTAATTTTCAGGACCGATGACGAGTCCATCAATGTGGAGGTCCGTTTCGAGGACGAGACGGCCTGGCTTACGCAGGACCAGATGTCCGTGCTGTTTAGCAAGTCTAAATCGACCATAAATGAGCATATAAAGAATGTATTCAAAGAGGGAGAACTAGACGAAAAAGAGGTTGTTCGGAAATTCCGAATAACCACTCCGCATGGGGCGATTGAGGGCAAAACGCAGTCTCACGAGGTGAATTTCTACAACCTTGACGTCATTATTTCTGTCGGTTACCGCGTAAAGTCCCTGCGTGGCACCCAGTTCAGGCAGTGGGCCACGAAACGCCTCAAGGAGTATATTGTCAAGGGCTTTACGATGGACGACGATCGCCTAAAAAAGTTGGGCGGAGGCAATTACTGGCATGAACTTCTGGCGCGGATTCGCGACATCCGTGCCAGCGAGAAGGTGTTCTACCGACAGGTTCTCGACATTTACGCGACGAGTATTGACTATGACCCCAAGGCGGATACATCGGTTCTGTTCTTCAAGAAGGTGCAGAACAAGATGCATTTTGCCGTGCACGGGCAGACTGCGGCGGAGGTCATCTATAGCCGCGCAGATGCCGAAAAGGTTTTTATGGGACTTACGACTTTTTCTGGGGATAAGCCGACTCTTCAAGAGGCGTTGATTGCCAAAAATTATCTGGATGAAAGGGGATTGCGAGCCATGGGGCAAATCGTTTCAGGTTATCTGGACTTCCAGAGCGCAAGGCCGAACGCCATGAACCGATGACTATGGCGGACTGGTCAAAGCACCTGGATCAAATCCTGACGGCAGGTGGCGAACATTTGCTTAAAGGCAATGGCTCTGTTTCCCATGAACAGGCGGTCGAAAAGGCTACCGGCGAATATCGCAAGTACCAGCAAAAGACGCTCTCGTCTGTAGAAAAGGCTTTCTTGGATTCTATCAAGACAATCGAGAAAAAGACTTCGAAAAAAACTTGAGCAGGGTAAAAACTTTATTGACAAATTGCCTGGTTGCAGGAATTAGAGAACAGGTAATTTGCAATCGGTCGAATGTAAACGATTTTGTCCCTGTTTTGCCTAGAATAAACAGATTGGTATAACATCTTCAGTTGAGCAAAATGCCAGAAACTCGCCTTGGCTGTTGAAAACTGGCTTGCGTTTTTGTTTTGAATAATGTATATTTCGCTAGAAGGTAAAATATGGCTACATCTAGCATAAAGAAGAACTTTAACGTGGTTGGGACCAAGCAACTGGAATCCTTCGTTAGGGCCGTGGATCGCTCGTTGAAGGCCCCTGTTTCTGTCAGCCGAGTCAAGGCCGATGTTCTAAGCGGAGTTTACAGTTTGAGAAAACTTGCTCTCCTTAGAAAGAAACATGGCTTCTAAATCCTATTTTGTTGTCAATATCATGGAGCAGATTTCGCTTCTCCAGCATGGGGTGGGATAAGAGCCTTTTGCAGTTGCTGAAGACGATTTGAAGTACGTGCCATGAGGGCGTCTTCGCCTGCTAATCACGATGGTTTGCATTTTGAGGCGGGGAAATCCGCATGAAAAAACTAGGGAGAAAACTAGGGAGAAACCTAGGGAGAAGGCCCTGACAAGGGAGGTCATTGGGAAGTTCTGGGTAAGGGGGAATAATGTCAATAATGCCGCGAGAGCCCGCCCCTGCGCAGCAGGGAACGCCCATTTTTCAAGAAAAACGATGTAGGCTATTGACAACCACCCCGCGTTTGTATATATTTAATAGTGAACAAATGTGTATCTTTATGCCTTGTGGTTTTTGCATGTCCGCGAGGAAGGAGTTGAAAATGAATGAAAAAGAGCCAATCGTGTTGAATTCTGAGGTAGAAATGAGCAAAACGCTGCAGATCCGCAATAGTACCATCGATTTCTTGGTGTTTACCAAGCAGAATTCTCAGGATTCGATAGAAGTGCGCGTCCAGGACGAAAATGTGTGGCTCACGCAGGACGGAATTTCAAGGCTGTTCGATGTCGATAGGTCCGTAGTCACCAAGCACTTAAAGAACGTTTTTGAGACCAACGAATTGGAAGAAATTTCAGTATGTGCAAAATTTGCACATACTGCCGCCGACGGCAAGACCTACAAAACCAAGTTCTACAATCTCGATGCGATAATTTCGGTGGGATATCGCGTGAATTCCATCCGCGCGACGCAATTCAGGCAATGGGC
Source organism: Fibrobacterales bacterium Fibro_02 (assembly GCA_001603905.1). Lineage (GTDB taxonomy): Bacteria > Fibrobacterota > Fibrobacteria > Fibrobacterales > Fibrobacteraceae > Fibrobacter. The sequence continues at coordinate 327 of LVAE01000109.1, read as the reverse complement.
GACCAACGTTTTGCGCAATTTCGCGATAAAAGGCTATGTCCTCGACAAGCAACGCCTGGAAAACGGCCAGATTTTTGACGAGGAATACTTTGAAAACTTGCTCGAGGAAATCCGGGAAATCCGGATGTCGGAGCGTAAGTTTTACCAGAAGATTACCGATATCTACGCGACGAGTGTCGATTATAGCCGGGATGCAGTCACGACAAGGGATTTTTTCGCAAATGTGCAGAACAAGTTGCACTGGGCTATCCACCGGCATACCGCAGCCGAACTCATTATGGAACGCGCCGATGCGAAAAAGACGCACATGGGCTTGACGACCTGGCG
>LVAE01000070.1 GCA_001603905.1 Fibrobacterales bacterium Fibro_02 | reverse complement strand
CAGCCCAGGTCTTATGCCATCGGGCTTCCACATCTTTAGAATTGTAACGAGTTTCCATAGTGGGCACAAATTTAGAAAAAAGCCCACATTTCGTCATTGCGAGCGCAGCGAAGCAATCCAAAGAAAGGTGGGGGAATGCCTTGGTCTTTCGCTCTAGACCTTATATACTTTCCGCTTTTCGGCAACTGCGCAAGGCACGGAACTTCGCTTACGTCTGAATTTGACCTTGGGAATAAGCTGCATTTGAATTCCCAAGGCGGCAAGGACTTTGAATACAGTTTCAAAACGTGGGTGGGCCTTTTCATCAAGAGCCTTGTAGAGACTTTCCCGACCTAGTCCGGATACCTCGGCGATTTTTGCCATCCCCTTGCTACGGGCCACATGCCCAATTGCCCGCAGTAACAGAGCCGGATCATTTTCTCGACAAATCAAATTGAGATATTCGGCAACCATTTCCTCGCTGTCAAGGTATTCCGCAATGTCCAAATGTGTAATATCATTTTTTTTCATTTTTGATTCCTTGCCAAATGTTTTTTGCCTTTATGATGTCGTAATCCTGCGATGATTTGTTGCCTCCAATCAAGAGGATTACGATTGCTTCGCCGTCTTTTGCAAAATAAAGTCTGTAGCCTGGTCCGTAATCGATGCGCATCTCTAAAACACCGTTTCCGACCGATTTAAAGTCTCCTAGATTGCCTCCTTCGACCTGAGTCAATCGGGAGAGAATGTGCGCTTTTGCTCGGAAATCACGTAATTTTCGCATCCATTTTTTGAACTCGGCTGTTTGATTTACAATCATTCAGTTTCTCCAAATGTATCTAATTGGATACTTTTTGTCAAGTCAGGGATGTTTAAACCAAAGAGAATTTTTTTGCTTTGATAAAACTGCGTATTTCTTGTGATTTAGCTGAAATTAGCGTCCGTATCGGCATCGTTTTTTTATTCATCATTAACTCCTTTGACGTACAAGCAAAAAACGTCAAGTATGCACACTTGTGCACTATAATATAAATCAAAATAAATGGTTTGTCAATAGGTCTGCGTTTTTTTAATTCTTTTTGATATTGAATTAATTTATATTTCTCTTGTCTGTCAATTAAGTTTGTTATTGCTGAATAATCCAACAGTTTTGAGAAGGATTGGTGATAGGTGGTAGGGCACATTGAATTGTATTTACATAGTAAGGAGGCCTTATGGCAGAATCGTTGAATTTTGATTGGGTTCCTTTTTATCGGGAAGTCGCACAGAAACTGTTGTCTTATAAAGATAACAGGGCAACTCTTGTTGCGGAGATAAAGGAGGTCTTCGCCTCTATCGGTCTCGCTCTTTCTAAACTGAACAAGCGAAATGACGCGACGGATATCGACCCGTTTACGGTTTTCGGCCTTTTCAACAAGAGGGCCTTGCCGGAAACTCGCATAAAGATAATGACTGGCCTTGCTCAAAAGTGGAACATCTCGGCTGCGGTTCCTCAGTCGTTGTTGGGAATTCCTGTCATTATGCCTTTGAATGCGGTCTTTCACCCTTTTGAAGAAGACGATACTCCCAACATTTCTCTTTTGTGGAAGTTGTTTGAAGTCGCCTTGTCCTATGCGGATTCTAATGATGAAGCGAAAAAAGCTGAACTTTTGACATTGATTGATTCTGCCGTCAATATGCGATTTAACGCGTTCGGAAAGGTGACGATGGGGCTGTATTGGATTGCGCCGGAAACCTATCTGAACTTGGATAGTCGAAATCACTGGTACATTTTTGAAGCGAATAGATTGCCGACCGATTTCGTGAAGACGCTGCCTTTGTATGGTCAAAAATTTTCCGCCTTATTGTATTTGGGAACAATAGAGAAAATCAGGGAATTCTTGAAAACTCGCGGGCAGTCTTTTATGGAATTTTCTGATGATGCTTACCAATACTCGGAAGAGGTCAATGCGATAATTGCGGGTGAAGATGGAAATGATGCTCCTCCGCCGAATGACGGTGTGAACTACTGGACGTATGCACCCGGAGAAAACGCCCGTCTGTGGGATGATTTCTACAAGAATAGAATCATGGGTATTGGCTGCAGTGAACTTGGAGACATTCGACAGTATAAGACAAAAGAAGATATCAGGAAGGTTTTCCAGAAAAAAGGAAAGTCTTCTCAATCTTTTAAAAACGATACTCTTGCGTCCTGGCAGTTTGTCAACGAAATGAAGGTTGGCGACATTGTTTTTGTGAAGAAGGGGACGAAGAAAATTCTCGGATGGGGAATTGTCCAGTCGGATTATTTGTATGATGCTAGTCGGGATGAATCTAGCTATAGAAACATCCGAAAGGTGGAATGGAAAGTCAATGAAGAAAAAGAATCTCCGGACAAGTTTGCTCAAAAAATGTTGACAAAGGTGACGGATTATAGTGAATTCGTCAATCAGTTGAAGGAACTTTATGGCATTGATGTATCTGGTCCAGAGATTGAACAGACCAAGATTGCATCGCCTTACACATCGGTCGATTTCTTGAACGAAGCGTATATGGACGAAGCCGAATACGACTTGGTTTGCAATTTGCTGGAGCGTAAACAAAACATTATTTTGCAGGGAGCTCCCGGTGTTGGAAAAACTTTTATTGCCAAACGTCTGGCCTATTCGATTATTGGGGAAAAAGATGAGAGTCGCGTCCAGCTGATTCAATTCCATCAAAGCTATTCCTACGAAGACTTCATAATGGGTTATCGTCCAACGGAATCAGGTGATAAACCGTTTGAAATAAAATACGGAGCCTTCTATGATTTTTGTAAAAAGGCGGAAGACGATGATGGCAACAAATATTTTTTCATAATTGACGAAATCAATCGCGGGAATATCAGCAAGATATTTGGTGAACTTTTCATGCTTCTGGAAAAAGACAAGCATGGTGAAAAAATTCGCCTTATGTATAAAAATGAACAGTTCACTATTCCAAAGAATGTGTTTATCATCGGTATGATGAATACGGCCGATAGAAGTTTGGCGATTTTGGACTATGCCTTGCGTCGCCGTTTTGCGTTTTACGAAATCAAGCCCGCCTTTGAATCTAAAGGTTTCAAAGAATATCAGACGAGATTGGACAACCCCTTGTTCAATAAGCTTATTTCGTGTGTCAAGCGTCTGAATGCTGCGATAAAAACGGATTCTTCGTTAGGAAAAGGTTTTTGTATAGGACATAGCTATTTTTGCGGTTTGACCCCAGAAGGTATCAGCGAGACAAGTTTGGATGCCATTATTGAATATGAGATTATCCCTTTGTTAGAAGAATACTGGTTTGATGAACCCGATAATGTGAATAACTGGAGTGATCAACTGAGAAATTCAATAAGATGATTCCTGTAAAAAACATATATTACATGCTTTCGTATGCCTTCAAGATATTGAATGAAGGCTGTTACAAAAGCGTGTCAACGGAATCTTTTGAAAACGCATCGGATTTATTTGCGGCTATTTTGATTAAGGGCGTTTCCAGTCTTTTGAGTCGTGGTTTGAGTCGAAGTTACATAGGTGTACAGGATTCTATTTTGAGCGTGAAGGGGAAAATAAACCTCTCGGCAACTATCAAGGAAAATTCCCTGATAAAAAGGGATGTTGTCTGTGAATATGATGAATTTTCCTCAAATGAGTATCAGAATAAAATCCTGAAATCTACGATGATTCTTTTGCTGAAAGCAGATGTGTCTTTGGAGCGAAAGAAAAAACTGAGAAAACTGCTATGCTTCTTCCGGGAAATAGACGAAATCGATGTCTATAAGATTAATTGGAATTTAAAGTTCAATCGGAATAATCTCCATTATAGGATGCTTCTCGGAATTTGTCAGTTAGTGGTGAAAGGGTTGCTTCAGACTCAATCGGATGGCTGTATGAAATTACGGGATTACCTGGATGAACAACGCATGAGCCGATTGTATGAAAAATTCGTGCTTGAGTTTTACAGAAGGGAATATCCCGGATTGAAAGTTTCCGCCTCCGAAATTCAGTGGGCTTTGGACGACGATTTTGACGATCGGCTCCCGACCATGAAAACGGACATCATGCTACAACTTGATGAATCCGTGTTGATTATTGATACTAAATGGTATAGTTCCGTCACTCAGTCGAAATTTGATTCGCATACGTGGCATTCCGCGAACATGTACCAGATTTTTACGTATGTGAAGAATAAAGAAACAGAACTTCAAGGCAGGCCGCATAAAGTTTCGGGAATGCTTCTGTATGCGAAAACGGACGAACAAATTCAACCGAACCATGATTACATGATGAGCGGGAATAAAATAAGCGTGAAAAGCTTGGACTTGAATGTAGATTTTTCTCAGATCAAGGCCAGCCTTGATGACATTGCCCGTGAGTTTATGCGGAGCTGAATATCGTAAGGCTCTTATTGCGTATTTTTGCGTCACTTTCTGACATCTGTTTGAATCTATATTTATAGGTGGCTCTAGAAAGGAGGCTCCTATGCAGACTGATAATGAAAATAGGGACTTGAAATACTGCCGCTATTATCATGGCGAACAGCAGGATCCGTATAGGGATTCGTTCAAGGGACGCGCCTGGATGGCGGAGCAGTTAGCGAGTGAACGCGCTTCGGATTCAGCGAAGGATTTCTTGTCGTTTGTGGCGGCGCATATCAGTAAGTGGGAACCTTATGGCTATGAACCGAATGTCGCTCGTTACATAGCTTTCTTTGAAGGTTGCTCCTTTGAAGAAAAAATCGAAATTGCAAGGGATTACGCAATAGGGAAAGCCCTTCAATTCAAGAAACCGCGTGGCCGGACTATTTTTGAAAGTCATTCAGATGCGGGTTTCTATACTCCCGAGACAATTGATATGGGTGTTCTGCTCTATAGTGACGGGCGAGTCTATATTAAAAATGCGGTGCCGGAAGGCTACGGTTGCCTGAATTTGCAGCAGGACGGGCAAGCTCCCTGCAGTCAGGCGTATTTTTATGTGGGGAAATACACGGAAACTGCTGATGCGGTGAAACAGTTGATAGAGGAAAACTGGGAACGTATTTCTGCTTTGCCATCAAAGATTGATGATTTTGTTTGCGATGGCGGCTTTTCGCACTATAAATTCTTGAGCAAACATTTTAGGGGAATGATTTATGGGGGATCGGAGGAATCGAAGGCGGTTGAAACATTTCATAATCGGGTTCTGAATATTTTCTATCGAACGAATGCGCCTTCCTATGATTGGCTTGATGTTACGACCGATGTTGATATTTTCGTCGAACAATGGGGTGCTTTGTTAGACGAAATTGATGCGGATGAAACCCGTGCAAAGATTTACGATTTTATTGAAAGTAGTCGGTTTGAAGAAGACTGTCGAATTCTAGGCTTTGAAATGGATTGTTTTGAAAGCTTCAATAGGAGCGCTGGTCGCGATGTTTCGGCCAATGACAATAGATTAGCCGAGGAATTTATCGCGACGTGTGATGACTATCGAGCCTTGGGAAACGCAATATTCAGCCAGTGGCGCTATTATAACCACTGGGCGACTGATGTAAAAGCCGAGTTCAATACCATGTGGTTTAGACTCGCGTTCAAAAGATTGCTAGAGTTAGCGGAGTAAAAGTTGGTCCCGACAAGGGTAGTGTTAGTGGCTTGTAAAATTTCCTTTCGCCCCTTGCCAATTCTAGTACATAATCTACATTTCAGTTGCGGTTCCTAATAGTGTAGGCTCCGAAAGGCATTTGATGATTATCAAATGTTTTTCTTTTTTAGGAGATTCTATGCCAGAGAACCAAAATATCGAATACAAGTCGTCTTGGAGGGACGAATATCTCAAGTGGATTTGCGGCTTTGCCAATGCGCAGGGCGGCAAGTTGTATATCGGCGTCAGCGACGATGGACAAGTGTGTGGAGTGCTGAACGCCAAAAGGCTCATGGAAGATATCCCGAACAAGATTAGGGAATCGTTAGGCATGCTTGTTGATGTGAATTTGCTTTCTGCAGATTCAAAGGAATACATTGAAATATCGGTTCCTGCCAGTTCTGAGCCTGTAAATTACAAGGGAGAGTATCACTATAGAAGCGGAAGTACGAAGCAGCTTTTGCAGGGGCCTGCTCTTACGCATTTTTTGTTGGACAGGACCCGGACAAAATGGGATGCTATGCCGGTTGATGGTGTTGAATTCAAGGATTTGGATAAGGAAAGCTTTGATATATTCCGTCGCGAGGCAAAGAAATCCGGTCGAATGACTGTGCAGGATTTGGCGATGACGAATGAGGAACTGCTCGACAATTTGAATTTGACTGTGAACGGAAAATTGACTCGGGCTGCGGTTCTGCTTTTTCATCGCAAACCGGAAAGATGGTTTGGCGGTGCTTATGTGAAAATTGGTTTCTTTGGTGATGGTCCTGATCTGCAGTATCAGGATGCATTCTAATTACGATTCTGGGGTGCAAATCCAAATAAGAATACATGAAGATCTCGTACTAATCAGCAATGATTGTGTTTTTCCTGCAAATTGGACTGCTGAAACGCTTATGCAGCGACACCGTTCAGAACAATACAACCCTAAGATTGCGAATGCGTTTTTTAGGGCTGGCTATGTGGAAGCCTGGGGACGTGGAATCGAGAATATGTGCAAACTTTGCGTTGATTATGGCGTAAAAACGGAATATACGGTGCACCCTTGCGATGTAATGCTGGAGTTCAGAATTCCTCAATTGGATGCTTCTGATAAACGGCCTGAAAAGGTCACTGAAAGGGTCACTGAAAAGGTCACTGAAAATCAGGCTATAATAATAAGAGAAATGGAGAAAGATTCTTTTATTACGGCAGTAAGTCTTGCAAAGATTCTAGGAATTTCGCTTAGAAAAACGAAAGAGAACATAAAGAAATTGCAGCAAAAAGGGCTTATCCGTCGGATAGGCCCTGACAAGGGTGGTTACTGGCAAATTACGGAGAACTAGCGCTTTGTAATGGGGTAATACACTCCGTGTGTGGCCTTGCTCGGGACGCTGCGGCCCTTGAGATCGGTCATTTTGCTGGCACGAACATTGCCGATACTGCCGCTGTTTAGAATGTACTTGCCCGCGATGCCAGTGGTCCCGTTTTCGTCTAGCAGGCCCGCGATGACTTCGGCACTTGCGCTGAGGTTAGCCTTGTAGGGGATGGTCGCGCCTTTCAAAAGCTTGTCGCCGGTGATGGTGGGCTCGGGCGATTCGCTATCGCCGATTTTTAAGCCCGCGATGGTGAAGGTGGCTTCTTCGCCGGGGAGTAAGCCCTTGAGCGATTTTTCGCTGCGAACGCCGTTCACGGTCACGTAGGCGTTGTGGTAAAGCGGTGCGATGCCGATGTTCTTTACGCGCACGGCGGCAGAAATTCCGTTGACCGCATAGCCCGTGATTTCGAACTTGTAGCCCGCATAGGAACTGGCCTCGTACACGCGTTCCTTGGTGGCGTAACTGCCTTCGGGCGCATCGTTGCCGATTACATAAGTCATGTGGTACTTGGCGGCGGCATCTTCCCAGGTGACGCCGTAGAGACCGGCTGGGTTCAGGAATTCGTGCTGGTCTTTTTCGGTGTAGTAGCTGACTTCGCCTCCGCCGGGAGCGGTTTTCCAGCGGTCCGTACCCAGGTCGCGCCAGTTGCGCTCGTTGTCGCCGTTGCCCTGCGAAATGTCGTGTTCCTTGTGCATAAATGAGTCGTCAAAGAGCCCGAAATTCAGTGCGAGCAAGGTCTTGTTGCCTGCGACGGGCGTGTAGCTGTTGTCTGCCGCATCGATGGAGATGCTCCACGGGGTCTCTTTGAACAAACTATCAAGATGCGTCAGGAATTCGGCCTGGTAATCCTTGGTAGCGAAGTTGACTCCAAAGTTTAGCTTGGTGCCGTAAATATGGTATTCGCCCCAGTGTCCGAATCCCGCCTGCACGAATGCGATGCGCGGGTCGGTGTCGTATTTCGCGGCAAAGTCGGTGTAGAACTGCTTGTAGAACCACAGGAGTTCCTTGTTGCTCCAGTCGGCATAGTAGGTGGGGCCGTCGCCGCCCGGGTCTTCGGAATACGTCTCGGTGTAGGACTTGTTCGCCTTGATGAAGTTGGGGACTGCGGTGGCGCCCTTTACCTTCTCGGTGCAGCCCGATGCGTTTTCGATGGTTGCGCTTGGGTACTCGATGCGGAAGCGCACGATGGCCTGGTGCCCGCGGCTCGCGATGTCGTCGAGCATCTTTTCGAAACTGCTCCAGTCGTAGTCAATCTTGTCGTCGGTCTTGCCCTTCACCACGGCGCAGGGGAGGCAGTACGAGAATTCGAGCGAAATGGATTTTTGAAGGTCCTTCTGGTCTTTTGCCTGGTCGGGCCAGAATACGATGCCCTTCATGGGCTCGAGCGATTCGATTTCTTTGTTGAGGGCGACGGAGCGATCCGCCGCGAAGGACATTGCGGCAAGCATGCCTGTTGCCAATGCTGCAGTTGTGATAGCGGGGGCGGCGCCCGCAAAAACGAATCTTTTCATACCACACTCCGTTCGGGATGATGCCCGTCCCCTTAAATCTAATGTGTAAATAGCCAAAAGTCAATAAAATGCGTTTTTGTCAACGCTTTTTTGCCCCAAAATGGCCGAAATTTCAAAAAATACTTGACATTGTTTTTTTTTTGGTTACATTTAGACATGTAAATAAATCTACACGAAGGATCGAGATGTCGAAGTTGGACGAAAGAATCAGGGAAGACCTGGGCTGCCTGTATGGAAACAAGAAAATCAAGCGGGCCGCTGACCTCGGTAAGCGTCTTTCCTTTGAGGTCTCGACCAAGGGCGAACCCGCGCATTTCTTTGGCAAGCGAAGTGCGTCGACCGTGGTTGTCATGCTGAATCCGGGGTGTATTGCCGAGAAAGCCGACAAGAAGTTTGCGGAAATATCGAAGGGCTGGAACCGTAAGTCCTTGAAAGGCTTCGTTGAAAGCTATATCGATCACAAGACGAACGGCGCCGGTCGTTGTCCGGAGTGCTGCAGGCCTGATGCGTTCGACGTGAAACAGGCGGCATTCTTGAAACCTTGGACGGGTTGTGGAATTGAGTTTCCCAAAAACTTTGAAACAAACGAAAATAAACTTCTCGCCAAGAAGAATGTTTTGCTTCAGAAGTTGCAACTGGAACTTGTTCCGTTTGCATCGCAGACAACGAAGTTCCAGAAAGACGATTACGACCTGCTGCTACCTTATCTGGAAGACTGCCTCGATGAGATTTTTGCGAAAAAGCGGAAATATGTTATCCTATGCGGCAGTGTGTTTGAACATCTTCTGAAGAAGTCAAAAGAAAAGGGTACGATCGGTGCCGACTTCTCGAACAAAAAGAAAAAAGATCTCAAAAGCAAAAAGCTTAGCAAAGGAATTACCGTTCATTGCATGGTGGCGGAGATATGTTATAACGGGAAAAAGCAGCGCGTCCTCGTCGCGCATACATTTGCAAGTCGGGCCTTGCCTAGCGCTTACGGCTTGATGGAAAAATACGGGAAGTTCTGCTTCGATACTTTCCAGAAAATCAAAGTTTAATCAAAATAGGAGTAAAAAAATGAAAATACGTGAATTTGCAATGATGCTGTCGCTGTCGGCTGTACTTGGCTTGATTGCGTGTGGCAGTGATGATGCCAACCCGGCTTCGGACGGTGGCGTTTCGGGTTCAACAATGGTTGACGCTCGCGACGGACAATCCTACAGGATTGTGAAAATCGGAAAGCAGACCTGGATGGCTCAGAACCTTAACTATGCAGCTCCAAATAGCGTCTGCTACGACAATAATCCCGATTTCTGCACGGTTTATGGTCGTCTTTATTTCTATGACGCAGTGCCGGGAGCATGCCCTTCTGGCTGGCACATTCCGAAAGTTGATGAGTGGAGCGAATTGTTTGAAGCAACCGGCGTTACTCAAGGCGATCATACGATGGAAAAACTTTTGTCAAAAGAGGGGTGGACGCTATATGAAGGCCAATTTTTGACTATGGATCGCAATGGTTCCGATGACTATGGTTTTTCGGTTTTGCCTGCTGGCACGGCTAATACCTCGGGTACTTTTGCAAGTGCGGGAACTGATGCCGAATTTTGGGCATATGAATACAAGGATTGGAGTGGTATAAAGAGTATAGATGGTAATTGGTATAGTATTCTGTTTACGCGAACAGACCCTACGCTCAGTGCGGTATGGAAACATTTGCTTTCGAAAGAAGATGAAATTACCTATCAAGCTTATTCTATCCGTTGCGTAAAGGATTAATTTGCTTAATTGCATTCTTTCCTAACTCCAAGGAATAATAATGAAAAAGTGTAAAATTACAATGGCGCTGTCGCTTGCGGCGGTGCTGTGCCTCGTTGCATGCGGCGGTAGTGATGACTCTGCGAGCGCTCCTGACAATGAAAACGGCGTTTCTGGCAACGGAAACGGTGGTGCTGGCCCTGTTGTTGATCCTTCGACGGTTTATCGTGGGCTGTTTGTCAATGAAAAAGACGGGGTGGTCTATGGGATGGTGACGATCGGCTCGCAGACTTGGATGGCTGATGATTTGGGACGTTCCCGTTATGACTCATTTAGGAGTTATATAAATGGGTATTACTATTTTGCGGATGCTAAAGATGCTTGCCCGGCGGGTTGGCATTTGCCGGATGCGGAAGAATGGAAGACTTTATTCCGTTCTGTGGGCGGCGAAAACGTTGCCGGTAAGATGTTGAAATCTTCCTCGAATGTCGGTGAGAATGCTTATGGGTTCTCTGCGACCCTTGCAGGTAGGTCCGGATCATGTAATGATGGTAATATGGTCTGCGAGCTAAATTTGGGATATTACTGGGTTCGTTATGGAAATGGGGGCTATAACGATGATCTTGTTAGAGTTGACCAAACGGATGCACTAAAGTTTACTCAAAAATTTTCTGACGGCGCCTACAGCATTCGTTGTATCAAGGATGAAGTGTATGTCCCAAGCCCTGCTGAAAGTTATGGACAGCTAATCGATGAACGGGACGGACAAGTTTATGCTACGATAAATATTGGCGTGAGGACTTGGATGGCGCAGAACCTGAATTACGATGCCGAGGGCAGTGTTTGCTATCAAGATGATTTGAACTACTGTGCTCTGTATGGACGTCTCTATAAGGTCTCGCAGCCCACTTATTCTATGATGACATTGCAGTGCTCTTCTCCCGAGATGTCGGAGTTTTGCCCTGCTGGGTGGCGTGTGCCGACGAACATTGATTGGGACGAATTGTTGTGGGTAACGAAGGCCAATTCGAATTCAAAGATTCTGAAGTCTGTCACTTGGACTGAACTTGACGGTACTGGATTGGATTCTTTTGGATTTTCCGCGTTGCCTGCCGGATGTGCATCTAGTATGGCAGGTTTCAATGGCGAGGGAGGCTACACGGTATATTGGACTTCCTCATGTGATACGTCGGCAATATCTACGGTGGGCATTTCTAGTGCTCAAATGGATGGATCTGGTCAAAACATTCTTGCTGGCTCTGTCTACCGATCACGTCTAAAACCATTCTTGGATAATTACAGTACAACGGCATATAGTGTTCGCTGTGTAAAATCGCGCTAGAATGTCTTGAATACTGTGTTTTTTAGCCAGCCCAAGTCGGGCTGGCTTTTCTGCTTCTGTAGAATTTTTTGTGTTTTTTATTTTGACTTTTTCTTGTTATTTTCCAATGTCGAGCAGTATTACCTGACGCTTGTTTCGCCCGCGGTTGTCTGCCTGGAACTTCCCGAGGGCGTCCACCTGCTTGCCCGAAGTACTTTGTGCCCAAGGCTGCGATGTGGTGCGGACCTTGCGGGCGTACGGAATTGCGTCGGTGGAACCGTCGCGCAAAACTACCGCGATGCTGTCAAGAATCGGGTTGCCTGTGCCTTCGATGTAATCGTGCGAGACTTCCCACACCATGATGCCCGCGTAGCCGTTCTCCACGACCCAGCGGCTCTTGACGGCGGAGGAATGCGGGTCTTCGAAGGTCACGTAACCGGTTGAAGATACGCCGTAAGGTGACACGGAGACGATGTCGAAAAAGAATTCCCATTCGGAATTCGCGACAATGTCTTTGTACGGGACTTGCTTTGCAGAGCCCTTGGTGAAATCGGTGCCGGGGCCTGTCGCACCTTCAAATTTGAATCCGAAAGAGGGGATGCCGAAGACCATCTTTTCGGTGGGGACGCCGCGCTTTTTCCAGTAGTCGCGGGTCTGTTCCCACGACCAGGTGGTGTAACCTTCGTGCGGGTAGAGCGGCGAGTCGAACATTGCCTTGTCGTCCCAGTCGCCGGTCATGTCGTAGGTCATGAACCCGAGCCAGTCGAGGTTTTTCACGAGGACTTCGGGCGTGAAGTATTTCCCATAATATTGCGAGCAGGGGAGTGCAGCCGAGAGGGTCTTGCCTTCGGGGAGTGCGGCGCGGAGCTCTGTGAGCAGTTTGTTGTAGGCGATGGTGTCGGCGTCGGGCACGGGATTGTATTCCCATTCCCAGTCCATGTCGAGGCCGTCCAGGTTGTGGTCGGCGACGAACTTCACGAGGTTCGCGATAAACTTTTGACGGAGCGCGTCGTCCGATGCGACGGGCACGAAGTTTTCGCTCTGTCCGCCACCGCCAAGCGACACGATGACCTTTGTGCCAGCGGCGTGCGCGAGCGTTACCATTTCGTCAAGTGCGCTCGGGTCTTCGGCGGCATCGCCACGCAAGCTTCCGTCGGTATCCGGAGTGATAAAGCTCCACAGCACGTGAGTCAACTTTTCGTACGGCACCTTGTCTACGGTGTAGGCGGGTTTATGCCACTTTCCCCAGTCGGGATAGTAGCCGATGAACAGTGGTTCTGCCCATGCCGAGCAAATGGCGGCGAATGCCAAAAGCGCAATCCAGTGTTTCTGTGTTCCCATAGACTCTCCCGACGGTTTTGATCTTTTTTAAAATAACTTTTTTTTGAGGTTGCCAAAATTTTACTGACTTTTGTGTGCGATTCGTCACATTTTGACCCCTTTGAGGGTTGCTTTTTGGTGACGAAGATATATTTTTGAAATATGCATACCATAAAATTCAATTTATGGGGTGTATGGTTTTTCTTGGTCCTGGCGTGTGTGGTGGCATGCTCGGACGATTCTTCCGGAACGAAACCGGATATTTCTGAACCCGATGGATTTTCGTCGGATTCTCAGGTTATCATTGGCGAAGATGGCTTGCCGATTCCTGTAAGTAGTTCTGCGGCGCTTGATGATCCGTTGAATCCGCAGGCGGGGATTTCGTCATCTTCCAAGAAAAGCGACGGCTCGCACGATGGCCCGCTCCCTGGTGAAGACCCGGGCATGGTCGCCGTAGATACAACGGTACCTTTTGTGGGTGATTTTCCGGTGATTTTCTCCGAAGTTTCGCCCTCGAATGCAAACTTTAAAGATAACGACGGCAATGACCCCGGCTGGCTCGAACTCTACAATACAAGCGATGCTCCGGTAAGCCTGAAGGGCGTTGCCTTGAGTAACGATGCCAAGTATCCGCGTCGGTGGGTGTTCGGCAATGCAACGATTCCTGCGAAGGGCCACATGATAGTGTTCCTTTCGGGCAAGAACTATGCGGACTATATTCCGCCCTCTGATTCTGTCAATATGATTGGAACGGATTGCAGTTCCGAAGCTTCTGCAGGCAGTGGCTTTGGCATGATGCCTGGCTTTGACTTTGGCGGAGGAATGGGCGACTTTGGCGGTGGTGCTGGTGGCGCAGGTGCTACGGGTGCCACGACAACATCGAATGCAGAAAACTTGCCAGGAAAGTCTTCGCTGTGTTACAATGAAAATGGTGTAAACCAAATTGGCGCTGTCATGAAGGTGGCGCAAGGGGGCACGTATACGCGTGTGGTAGTGAATTCGGGTGCTGCAAAACTTGGCAATGCCGACCAGCTCGTGATTCGCGGCTTTATTACCAAGACGCATAAGATTCGCGTGAATTTCAAGGAAGGCAATGATATTAGTGCGTGGACAGGCAAGAACCTTCGCGGTACGGGCGATTCGTCGTCGGTGTATTACGTAAGGCTTGGCGATAACGCGACTGACATTAAGCGTAACAATGTGACCGCTACGACTTTCGCGACCGAAACGCAGGGCTCTGAATCGACGACGATCAAGGTGACGTCTTACATTGCGCGTAAGCGCGGCCACGAACCGCATACGACCTTCAAGGCGGAAGAACAGGGCGGTGTGCTTTATATGGTGAGCGAAACGGGAATCCTAGATTCGGTGCGTTATTCCGCAGTGCCTACGGGAGCGTCCTGGTCTCGCGATGCGGCGGGTAACTGGGGCTTTGCATCTCCGTCGCCTTACGGTAACACGGTGGGCGAGGTGTTTGCGGTGCAGGCCCAGTCGAATGCGGTGAATGTTCCTCCTTCGGGTTTCTATTCTTCTGCGATAACGGTCTCCTTCCCGGCGGGAACCCGCTGCGAACAGGGCGGCGCGGAACCGACGGCAAATTCACCTACGGTGGAGCAGGACTTGACGATCAATGCGACTGCGGTGCTTCGCTGCCGTACCTATGCCGTGGGGTCCTATCCGAGCGAAGAAATCATTCGCACCTATGTTTTTGAAAGCCAACCTTCGATTGCTGCTTTGTTCGTAACGACCGATCCGCTTTCGATGTTCAGCCCCGATACGGGCCTGTATATGACAGGTAATGGGGCTTCGATGATGGATCCGAAGAAGGGTGCGAATTTCTGGAGCAATCGTGAACTTCCCGTGTATGTGGAATTGTTCGAACCGGGCGCTCCGAAAACTCCTGCATTCGGCGTGATGGGCGACTACAAGATTTCGGGACAGTATAGCCGCGCGAAAGAAAAGAAGTCTTTCTCGGTGACTCTGCGTGAAGAATACGGCGATAAGCGCCTCAAGTACCCGCTGTTCCCAGACTATCCTGAACTCAAGAAATTCAAGGCGTTCTCGCTCCGCAATTTTGGTAACAACAGTGGTGATGACTATGTGCGCGACCGCATCGGAACTTCGATGACAGAGGGGCTTGGCGTCGATTACCAGCGCGGGCGTTATGTTGTTGTGTATTACAATGGCAAGTATTACGGTGTACACGATTTACGTGAGCGCAACAACGAGTACTATTACGAAACCAAGTATGGCCTTGACGCATCGGATATCGACTTGATTGATGCCCAGAATGAAGCGGGTGCTGGCTCGGCGACCGATTACAAGGCGATGATTGAGTGGCTCCAGAGTAACGAACTTACGAGTGACGCCAACTATCAGAAAATTGCCGACCAGATTGATGTCGACAACTACATGAACTACATGCAGGCCGAAATGTTCGTGAACAACGGCGACTGGCCTCACAATAACATGAAAAAGTGGCGTATCGCAAGCCAGAAAAGCAAATGGAAATGGTTCCTGTACGATGTTGACTTCGGCTTCGGCGCAGGGTACAATACGCAGAATAGCAACGTGTTCAGCTATGTGACCAATGCGAATGGCACGAACGGTATGGGCATGGGAATGATGCCTGGCATGGGTGGCCAACAGCAGACGAGTGGCTCCATTTCGGAACACACGATTCTTATGATTCGCTTGCTTCAAAACGAAGGCTTCAAGAATGCTTTCATTAATCGCTTCTGCGTGCTCTTGTCTATGAACTTCTCTGCCGACAGGCTCGTGAAACGTATCGACGAATTGCAATCGCAGGTGCAAGCCGAAGTGGCTCGTGATGCGGAATTCTGGAACTACGATGCCGCTTCGATGTCGAGTAATCTTGAAAAGATTAAGAGCTTTGCCCAGACTCGCCAGCAGACCATTATGAGCGAAATGCAGCAGTACTTTAGCTTGGGTGAAACCGCTTCGGTAACGCTTTCGGCTCAGGGCTCGGGCAAAATTGCCGTGCATAACTTGCCGCTAGACCAAAGTTCGATGACGGTGAATTTCTATAGCGGGATTCCTGTGACCGTAACGGCAGTGCCTAATACGGGCGCCGTGTTCTCCGGCTGGAGCGATGGCGTAGCCGATATTACGCGAACCATTAACCCTAGCGAGATCACGACTCTTACGGCGACCTTCAAATAGTAACTAGCAGCGGTTTGTAATCAATTTGTAGCTACTGATTACAGACCGTTTTTCTATATTTACATTTGATGAAATTACCTGTCGTATGTATTGTAGGGCGCCCGAACGTGGGCAAGTCCTCGCTCTTCAACCGCATCTTGGGGCGCCGCGCCGCTGTCGTGTCTGACCGCGATGGTGTGACCCGCGATCGCCATTACCAGAATGCGAATTACAAGGGCCATGAATTTACGGTGGTCGATACCGGCGGATTCTTGCCGGACGATTCCATCGATGTGCTCGCCGATAGCGTGCGCACCCAGATTTTTAACGCCGTCGAAGAGGCCGACTTGGTGCTCTTCATGGTCGATGTCCGCGTGGGCATAACCAAGCTCGACGAACAGTTTGCGCGCATGGTCCGCAAACTCGACAAGAAGGTGATTCTTGTCGCAAACAAGAGCGAAAACGGTGCCGACCGTCAAGAAAGCTACGAGTTCCTGAAGCTTGGCTTTGGACTTCCGCGTACCATCAGTGCGCTCACGGGCTATGCCTGTCTTTCGCTCATGGACGAAGTCATTGCGGTGCTTCCGACTCCCGTTCGCGGTGAACGCAAGGAAGTTCGCCCGATTCGCTTTGCCATTCTCGGTCGCCCGAACGCCGGCAAGAGCACGCTCTTGAACCGCTTGCTGAACGAAGACCGCGCCGTGGTGTCCGATATTCCGGGAACGACTCGCGATTCCATTGACTGCGACTTTGCTGTCGACGGAGTCAAGTTCGTGGTGACCGATACGGCGGGCCTCCGCAAGAAGGCGAAGGTCGAAGACGAAGTCGAAATTTTCAGCAACATGCGTACGCTCGAAAGTATTCGCCGCTCCGATGTGTCGGTCTTGATGGTTGACTGCACCCGCGGTCTCGAAGTCCAGGACTTCCGCATCATTACCGAAATCCGCAAGGCGGGCAAGGGCTTGGTGCTTGTGCTCAACAAGTGGGACATTTTCCCGGACAAGACCGAAAAGTCCTTCGACCACATGGTCAAGGACATGCTCGAACGCGAACCGATGCTTGAATACGTGCCGATTATTTCGGCAAGCGCCAAGGAAGGCCAACGCGTAAACCGCATCGTGCAAGCTATCCAGACGGTGTATGCCAACTGCCGCCGCGTGCTTGGCCGCGACCGCGTGGCAACCGCCTTTGCAAGCTTCCTCGAAAAGAACCCCGTGCCGAGCCAGAACGCCCGCGTGGTGCAGCTCACTCGCGCCTGCCAGATTATGGTGGAACCGCCTGTGATTGCCATTGAAACCCGCACGCCGGAACTGGTGGCCGATTCTTACAAGCGTTACTTGCTCAAACAGTTTTACGAAGAATTCCAGCTGCAGGGTGCGCCCCTCCGCTTGAACTTCGACCAGAAATTAACCCTTAGAAAGGATGAAGATCTTGAACAGTTTACTGAGTCTTCCAATAGCGTACTTGCTGGGGTCAATCCCGAGCGCGATATGGATCGCAAAAATCGCAAAGGGAAAGTCGTTCGACATTAGAGATTACGGCTCCAAGAATGCGGGCCTTACCAACACGTTCCGCGTGCTCGGCTGGAAACCCGCGCTCCCTGTGGTGTTCATGGATTTGATCAAGGGTATCCTTGGTCCGTGGATTGCCATGAAGATGTGTGAAGCCCAGGTGGCCGCCGGCGGTGCAGATTATTCTCACTGGGTTCCGCTTGTTGCAGGCCTCTTGGTGATTCTCGGTCACAGCTTTACTTGCTTTGCCGGATTCCGCGGCGGTAAGGGTGTGCTCGCCGCTTTGGGCGTGTTCCTTGCTCTTTGCCCGATTACCGCGCTCGCAAGCTTTGGCGTGTGGATTATCCTTACGATGTCGACAAAGTATGTGTCGGTCGGAAGCATCGGTGCATGTGTCGCGCTTGCCGCATTCTCGACGATGGGCTACCTGCAGTTGCCTTTCCCGCCTGAAAAATTTAACGAAGGCCTGTGGGTGACATGCCTGCTGGTGGCAATCTTCGTGATTGTGAAGCATAAATCCAACATCAAGCGCCTTTTGAACGGCACCGAGAACGGATTTGGCAGCAAGCGCAAGACTCCGAAGGCATAATTATTGTAGATTATAGAGAAAGATTATAGGTTAAATTATGAAGGTTACTGTACTTGGAACGGGTGGCTGGGGTCTTTCCCTTGGCCAGGTGGTGTATGAGAACAAGAATGAAGTGATGTTCTGGACAAATTCCCAGGCCGAAGTGGACCTGCTTTCTACGGAACACCAGTACAAGGACAAACTTCCGGGCGTGATTTTCCCGGCAGACTTTAAGTATACGACCGACATGAACGCTGCCCTCGAAGGCTGCGAAATGGTCCTGATTGTGGTGCCGTCGCAGTTTATGGCAGGCGTTGCAAAGAATCTCGGAAAGTGGACTCCGGCAAAGGGCAAGGAACCGGTCGTGGTCTGCGCTACGAAGGGTATTCTCGAAGGCTCGAACCAGCTGATGAGCGAAGTGCTTCTGGAACATGTTCCTTGGCTCACCGAAGACAAGATGGTTGCCTTTAGCGGTCCGTCTCATGCAGAAGAAGTCAGCCGCCACATTCTTACGGCGATTGTCTCTGCCTGCGTGAACGAAGAATCTGCAAAGCTCGTGCAGAAGACCATGAGTTGCTCTTATCTGCGCGTTTACACTTCCACTGATATCGTGGGTGTGGAACTCTGCGGTTCCGTGAAGAACGTGATTGCAATCGCTTCTGGCGTGCTCTACGGCCTCGAAGCAGGCGGCAAGTACAAGATTGGCGACAACACCCGTGCCGCAATCCTCACTCGCGGTCAGGCTGAAATGTGCCGCCTCGGTAAGGCTCTCGGAGCAAAGCCCGAAACGTTCGCTGGCCTTGCCGGTATGGGCGACCTCATCGTGACTTGCCTTTCGCAGCATAGCCGCAACCGCTATGTGGGTGAACACATTGGTAAGGGCGAAACGATCGAACAGGTTCTCGGCGGCATGAAGATGGTGGCCGAAGGCGTTCCGACTTGCAAGAGCACCAAGGCGCTCGCCGACAAGCTCGGTGTCGAAATGCCGATCGTGAATGCGGTTCACGCCCTCCTCTTCGAAGGCAAGAAGGTGGACGAAGTCATCAAGGGAATGTGGGATCGCGAACTCAAGACGGAAGTCTGGGAGTAACCTTCGTTCTAGTCAACCCTAGCATTAAGTGGGTCGCAAATCCGTTACGGAATGCGGCCCCTTTTTGTTTCCATCTCTCCTGTCTTTTTCTTTGATGAGATATTCTCGTTTATTTTGAAAAAAAGAAATTTTTTTTATATATATTTAAGGTATGTTTGGGCGTATCCATTACATAGTGGCCCTTTGTGCCACCTTATTGCTGATAGCCTGTGTCGAAGACGATGTCAGGCGCGGTAACGATGCCCTTCGCATTGGCGATTATGACAGGGCTATTCAAAATTTTTCCAAGGCCCTTGATGTGGAACCCGCAAACAGGGATGCCCGCT
The DNA here is from genome assembly GCA_001603905.1 of Fibrobacterales bacterium Fibro_02. Taxonomy (GTDB): domain Bacteria; phylum Fibrobacterota; class Fibrobacteria; order Fibrobacterales; family Fibrobacteraceae; genus Fibrobacter. The sequence goes on along the minus strand of LVAE01000070.1, from coordinate 6,128 downwards.
ATGGGTTGGCTCTTTCCTATTATGCGGTTGCCGAAGAAGCGGAACACTTGAAGACCCCGACTTTTGATATGTGGAATCGCACGGCCCGTGAGTTTGATATCTTGTCCAGGGTCGACAGTAGCGGACGCATCGATGCGAACTATTCGACTTGCCTGTTTTACTTGGCGCGTGCGACCATGGCGCAGAATTCCGCCGCGAATGTGCTTCCGCTCCTGGACCGTTCTATCCAGCTGGATAGCTTGAATTTCTTCAGCTTTAACCTGAAGGGGTTGATTCTCTCGGAACGCGGCGACAAGGAAAGCGTTGAAAACGCGAAGAAAATCTTTATCCATGTCGTAACTCGCGAACCGCAGTTTATTTCGGCGTATGTAAACCTCGGAAATATCTACTGGGACGAAGGTGATGTCGAAAGCGCTTGGGATACCTGGTCTGCCGGGTTGGAACGCTCTCCCAAGAATCAGTCTTTGATTTATTGGACCCAGGTTGCCGAAGACTCCCTCAAGTCTATGGTTCTTTCGGGTAGACTGTAAGGCGGGTGATTTAGATGGATTCTCTTTCGCCTAGCATTTTAGATAGGGTCCGTGATTGTACTCTGCTGCATCACGGCGGCGAAGCCGATGTCTATGGAGTGGTCGCCGACGGGAACGAGTACGTTCTAAAGTGGTATGGCTCTGAGAATCGTTTTGACGAATCCGTTATCGAAACGCTTTCCCACTTGAATATTCCGGGGCTTTATCGAATCCGGGAATCGGGCGTGCGCGAAAATACGGCGTATCTTCTTTACGACTTTGTTCAAGGCTTGAGTTCTGCCGAGGTCCCGCAGATTCCTGTTGCGGTGGCGCTGCTCCTGCTCCGGGAACTTGGTCGTACGCTTGAAGCCCTTGCCGGCAAGGATGTTCATCACGGCGATCTGAATCCGGCAAATGTCGTTCTTTGCCCGTCAAAGTTCGGCTTACATGCGGTCCTGATTGATTGCGGTATTGTGGGGCCGGGGGCGCTTGCCTATGCCGCTCCGGAACGCTTTCAGGGGAAGCCTGCTTCTGTCAAGAGCGACTTGTTCAGTATCGGTTTGATGCTTTTCCGCTGGGTGGCGGGGCACGACTTGCTCGAGGCGGACAACTACGACGGTTACGCTGCTCAGGTTGCTTCTATCGACAACATCGATGTGACGGGTATTCTTTATGAGATGGGGTGTTTTTCGGCACAGGAACTTTCCTCCCTTGATCCGCTGTGGAAATCACTTTTGCGATTCAATCCGGAGGATCGCCCCGAAGATTTCGATGAATTGGACGAGCTTCTGGAAATCGCTTTGTCGACTCTTGGGGTTGGCGAGGTGACCGCCCAGACCTCCCTGCAACATTTTTCCGAAAAGCTCTTTGACGAAAAAACGGGGCAAAAATTCCCGGCATCTGCACAAGATGGTGAAAAAACGGCCCTTCCGTATCGAAAATGCGATGTGCAACCTCAAAAAAAGATCCGAAAATTTGCCATTTTGGGCGTTTTTGGACTTATATTAATATTGATTGCGCTGTGGCTTGCGTTCGGAACGAAATCTCCCGACATCGATGCCACGGGAAATCTGCTTTTGGAAAAATCCAGGAATCTGGAATCCGTCGATTCGCAAGAAGATATTTTGAGAGGTGCCCCATGAAGTCGGAAACGATGCTTGCTACAGAAAAGATGCTTGATGTAGTGAAGACCTTGCTTGACGAGGTTCAGCCGGAATCCCTTTTTGTCAAGATTCTGGAAGTGGCCCGCAGCGTACTCCATGCCGATGCGGCCGTTTTGGATATCGCAGGCGAAAAGCCGCTTCACTTGAGCAATCCGGAGCAAGTGTCCATTTCTATTTCTGCGGTGAAACAGGCCAAGGCCGAAAAGAGGGCGGTGGTGTGGAACCAGCTGGACGATAATTCGGCAGACCTTTCCAAGTCAATCGTGCAGAACCAGCTCACCAGTATCATGGTGTCGCCATTCCGTACGCCCGACAGCGAGGCGGGTTACCTTTATTTGCAACGTGCCGCCCGCAGCGATTCCTTTACCGAAGACGATAGCGCCCTGTTCGATTCCTTCGTGTCCGTTTGCGAAAAGTTTGCCTTCGCCGCGTTTGACCGCATTCGCGACAAGGAATCTCTCGAAACCTTCAGGAATGTGATCCGCAAGGACGGAATCGTCTATTCCAGCAAGGTTATGACCGACTTGGTAAAATTGGCCGATAAGTTGGCCGTCCTTCCGATGCCGGTGATTATCCGTGGCGAAACGGGAACGGGCAAGGAAGTCATTGCCAAATATATCCATCGCCATAGCCCGCGTGCCGACAAGCCCTTTATTGCGGTGAACTGCGGCGCCATTCCGGAGCACCTGATGGAATCGCTCCTGTTCGGGCATGCCAAGGGGTCCTTTACGGGAGCCATCGAAACCCGCAAGGGCTTTTTCGAAGAAGCCGACGGCGGAACGATTTTCCTCGATGAAATCGGCGAACTCCCGCTGAACATGCAGGTGAAGCTTTTGCGCGTGTTGCAAGAAAAGCATATTACGCGCGTGGGTGACAACCGCGAAATCCCCGTGAACGTGCGTGTCATCAGTGCAACTCATGTGGACCTCGAAGAAGCTGTCAAGGCGAAACGTTTCAGGGAAGACCTTTATTTCAGAATTCAGGTGATGCCCATGGTGGTGCCGCCCCTGCGTGAACGCGAACAGGATGTCGTCTTGCTCGCCGAGGAATTCCTGACCCGCTACGGGGCTGAATACGGTCGTGGCAAATACCACCTGAGCCGCAATGCCGAAAAGGCGCTCCTCGGCTACCATTGGCCGGGCAACGTGCGTGAACTCGAAAACAAGATTCAGAAGGCGCTTATCCAGGCGGTCCACGGGGTGGTGCAGCCGGGCGACCTCGGCCTGGACGATGTGCAGGCTCAGGCGAAGGAATCTCCGCGAACCCTCAAGGAAGCCCGTGAAATCGTGGAACGCGAAGTCATCAGCCGCGCTCTCCGCGACAGCAACGCGAACTTGACCTTGGCATCGACCATCCTCGGAATCGACCGCAAGGTTCTTCGTGAAATCATGGAGCGGCTTGGAATGAAGAAGGAAGATTTCAAGAAGTAATTTCTATATTGTTTAACGCCCGAAAGACAGTTGGCACGGAATTTGCAAGAAGATGAGTATGAAAAAGCTAAATCTCATATCAACGATTTTGATGGCTGCGGCACTTGGCTATGCCGCTCCGTCTTCTGCTCGTCCGGAGTCCTCTGTCCCGACCCCCGCCGAAAATGCCGAAATTTCGCGAGAAATGCCGGATTTAGGTGCAAAGGAAAGCGCTGAATGGCAAAGGCTGCGTGCCGAGCGTCGTGCCGCCCGTGAGCAAATTCTTACGGACTTGCGCAACAGTTCCGCTGCAGAAAAGCAAAATATCCGCCAGGAAGTCTCGAAAAAACGAGACGAAAAACCTCGCTTCGAGGGGGATTTCCCGAAAAATCAGTCTCGCGAACGACGCCCTTTTTATGAGCGGCCCGAGTCTGCTCCGATGAACCCGATGCATGGTATGCCCGACCGTACATTCGAGGGTAATCGTGATCGCCGATAGATGCGTTCAATTGCAGTAGTCATTCTATTGCTTTCGTCTGTGCTGTTGGCAGAGACCCAGGAAGCCGCTTATTTCCGTGCCCTGAAGGCGGAAGAAGCGGGCGACATCACCTTGGCTTTGGAATCTTTTGAAGAGGCTGCTGCCCTCCCTGGCCCGTACACCGAAGAGATTCGTGAAATCGTCAAGGAATATTACAAGGCTCTAGGAGTATCGGAAGATTCCGCGGATAATCCGTGGTCTTTTCGTTTTTTAGGAAATTTGGGTTTTTACGGACTACGTTACAGTGAGTTCGGTGGTGTCGACGAGGTGACGGAGCATGGGGGAGACTTGTTCTTGTCTTTGACTCCGTTCCTGGATTATACGACGGGGGACTATATTCATTCGTTCGGCATCGGTTTCAATAGCGTCTGGTTCCTGGCCAACGAAAACATGCCTGCGCTTGACACGAATGATTGGAAATTTTCTCTTGGACTTGAGTATTCCCTAGTCGGAAGTTCCATTCTGCTGGATATCGGCGTAGACCTGAATTTTGCCCAGGGAGAAGATGTCTCGCCTTCCTTTTTTGGGTGGATAGAGAAGGATTTTTTCAGAAAAGAAAAGAACCGGTTGGGAATGGCCGCCTGGGGTTATTACGATGCCGACGGTCCGCTCGCCTTTGCTCTTTACGGGGCGTGGCATAGAACGTCTACTTACGGCTGGAATGCGGCTGTTTATGTGGGGGGACGCTTCGAGGCTGATTCCGCGGTAGACTACGTTGGCTACTTGGCGGCGTATGAGGCTGCCTTGCAAGATGCTTTCAATGAAGCCGCCCCTTACGAAAGGGAACCTTTTGAGGGGGGCGGCGCTGAACGCTGGGATAATCGTGGCGCCAGGAATCCGATGGATGCCTGCCTCGAAACGTACGGCGAGGAATGTTTCGAATGGGAAATTTCTAAAATTGATTCCGTTTACTGGTCGACGCATAGCCGTCCCGATTCAAGTTCGGCGAATTCGCTGGATTCTGCCACTGATGTGTCGGTCGCTGTTCCCAAGTATTACGCAAAGTGGCTTGGTCCCACACTGCGGTCGAGGCTATCTTATAAATTCAGGAATGGTCTTTCGCTTGAAGCGCGTTTGAACCTGTTCTATGGTTTTGTCCTTGACGGTCCCGACAGTGATTACGAAAAAATAAGGAAGTTCAGCGGCTCATGGGGCGGTACGGCTTTCTGGAAACCGAATTCTCTGACTCTGTATTTAGGGTTTGAACAGTTCTACAAACATTACGGCCTTCCTGCCTATTACAAGGGAATCTATCCGCAGAACACCCTGCTCTCCGAGATTAAGTTAGGTCTCAAATGGGAATTGTAATGTCATTCCCGCGAAAGCGGAAATCTCTACTTATAGAAAAGACCAGAACAGTAGTTCTAGTCATGCCTCTCTGTCATTCCCGCGTATGCGGGAATCTCTCCTTAAGAAAAAAGACTAGAACAAAGTTCTAGTCTTTTATGGAGATAGTGGGAGTCGAACCCATGACCTACAGATTGCGAACCTGTCGCTCTACCAACTGAGCTATATCCCCAGGTTTGAGGCGAAATATAGAATTAAGCGCCTACGTTGTCAAGTGTCAGTTACCCCGGTTGTCCATCGAAGAAAACATTTGGACGATTTCTTCGGTAAACTGCGAACTCGGAAGCCCCTGAGCGATTTCGAGAGCTTTTTCCAGATGCCCCTGCGCATTAATCTTAGCCTTCTTGAACGCATCCTTTTCGTTCAGCTTTTCGATGATGCTTTCGGGAACATCAGTTTCTCCGGCCCTTGCGATCAGTGCTTCCATTTCAGTGCGCTCCTGCTCGTTGCAACTTTCGAAGTAGTACAACAGCGGAAGCGTGATGAGTCCGTTGCCGAGGTCGGTGAACTTCGCCTTGTCCAGGTTCTTGCTACCGAAACCGTAATCCAGAAGGTCGTCGATAATCTGGAAGGCGATGCCGAAGTGGCTACCCATCTGGGCGCACTTGTCGATGATTTCCTTGTCGAAACCGGCGAGGATTGCGCCGATGCGGGCTGCAGCCGCAATCAAAGAAGCGGTCTTTCCATCGATAATGCGGTCGTATTCCTCAAAGGAAAGCCGCATATTTCCGGACTGGTCCAGTTCCAGGATTTCGCCTGCGATTAGTTTGTCCGCAGCCTTGGAAAGCACCGTCGGAATGTCGCGAGATTCTTCATCGATCACACACTGCATGGACTGTGACAGCACATAGTCTCCAATGAGCACGGCCACCTGGGTGCCCCATTCCTTATGGGCTGTCTTCTGCCCGCGGCGAATGTCGGTTCCGTCGATGATGTCGTCGTGGACTAGGCTTGCGAGGTGCAGCAACTCGATGCCTGCGCATGCGTGTGCGACTCGCAGGCTGTCGGGCTTCTGAGAACCGCTCTGTGCAATCAGGCAAAGCAGAGTCGAACGGATGCGTTTGCCCTTGCGCTGGAACAGGGATTCCAGTCGTTCGTTGATGCCTGCGGGTGCGTTTTTGGCTACACCGAAAATAACCTTTTCGGTAAGTTCCAACTGTTC
>LVAE01000108.1 GCA_001603905.1 Fibrobacterales bacterium Fibro_02 | reverse complement strand
AAGTGGGTAAAGTAGGCTGATTGCGCCTCACTTAGGATTGCTAGTCCTCTTCTTCAATTCAGTCCAAGAGCTAGCTTTCTCTAAAATCGGCCTTGGAGAGAATGTCTCTGGCCTGTCCAATTTGCTTGAATAAAAAAAAGAGATGAATCCTGTTCACCTCTTTTTCGTTTTACTTCATAGTTGCATTTTTTACTTCACGTCTTTCCACTTACGGATAAGTCCGGTATACACATCCCGCAACCTGGACAGGGCAATATTGGAAACTTGGTTCTGCTTGTTGACAATCACGGCAATACCGTCTTGGGCGATGGTCTGGGAAGTTAAGACTTCCAGTTCGTTGGGTTTCAGGTTGCGGCTGGCCATGCCAATATCGCAGGTGCCTTCCTTGGCGGCTAGCATTCCCGAAGAAGAATCGTTGGTCTGAATTTCGATTTCCATTTCCGGGTTTAGGGCAGTGTAGGCTTCTTTGAGTTTTTCCATGACCGGTGACACACTGGAAGAACCTGCGATGACAATTTTGCCCTTCAGCTTTTGGGCTTGGAATTTTTTACCATCGGAAACTCTGATGTAGCCGTTTCCTTCGATAACGGCTTGGCCGTCGGCGCTAAGGATAAAGTTCACGAAGTCCTTTACGGCGTCGTTCATCTTGCCCTTGGTGGCAATGTTGAAGGGGCGGGCGATGGGGTACTTGGCGGACTTAATGTTTTCTTTGGTGGGAGCGAAACCGTCAATGCTCAGGGCCTTCACGGAACCGTTCAGGGAGCCAAGGGAAATATAGCCGATGGCGTATTCGTTACCGGCTACGGCACTCATGACGCCCTGAGTGCCGTCGATGGTAATCGCGTCCTTGGCAGTATTGTCCTTTTTCTTTCCATCTTGCTTGATAAGGGTTCCCACCAGTTCGTTAAAGGCGTCCCGAGTGCCGGAACCAGCTTCTCGGGCGATGACGGAAATTTCAGGCTGCTTGGTGGTGGCGACTTCGACGTTCTTTTCGTTTTCTCCGTTGCAGGCTGCCGTAATACCCATTACAGCTAAACTAATTACACAAGCGGTTAAAGCCAGTTTTTTCATTCTTGATACTCCTTGGTTGGTTTTGAATGATGACCACAAGTTAGACAAGCTATGTAAAGACCCAATAGCATGTAGGGTAAAATCTTTGTAAAGCCTTTACTCCTCTTTTATTCGTTACAAGAACTTCTCAAATATTTTACTTCGACCCCTCTTCAGTTTTTACAATGACAATCTAAGTTGATGCCGTCATTCAAACAGGGCTTGGCCCAAAGGAGTTCAAAATGACGATTAAGAAATCTTGCATCATCGCAGCTGTTGTTACCACTATCGGCATGGCTAGCGCCGCCGAAGAATCCAAGGCCAGCGGCTTTGACTTGACCGGAAATATTCAAACTCAGGCCTACAAGGCATTTTACGACAATGAAAAGGAAAACACTCTGGATAACTTCTGGTTTCGAGCCAATATCGGCGGAACGTACAGCTCCGAAGATTTCGATGCCAAGGTGACTATCCGCATGTACGCCCCCCACTTTAATGGAGGTGCAGACAAGTTTCAGGCCGATACCTATTACGGAAATTACAAGTGGGCAACTTCCGGACTGAACTTGAAACTGGGTCACTGGAAGACGGATACGGAAGGTGCCGGTAATTTCGGTGGCTACCTGGACCAGAATCTTTCTAAGCGGGGCTTTCTAGTTCGAGATTACGCCCACGACGCCTTTGAGCTGGGCTGGAAAATGGCCGGCAACCAGCTGAACGTGATGGTGGGTACCGATGACGGTAATTTCAACAAGGGTTACCTCCGCGTAAACGACGACCTGAAATTGGGAGAAGCCCTGAAACTCGGTCTGGGTTATCGCGCCAATGTTCTTGACCCGATGCAATATAGCGCAGTCCTGACCCATGTGGTGGATTTTCGGGCCCGTTACCAGGGATCCAAGCAACTGGCGGTATACGCCGAAGCGGCTGCTATCATGACCGGCGAAGACGACGAGGTGAATGCAGCTTCCATTGAAGCGGGCACTGCCGTAAAGCCCCTCTACGGTCAGGATACCCAGTACTTCCCGGTGTACGGCGGCGTGGAATTTCCTACCGGCGGCATTCTCGACAAGGCCTTTGCCGAAGTGGAATACGTCGCTAACCGTGACGAACTGAACGCCGATGCCGATGAATTGGGTTGGGCTGTAGGTCTCGTGAAAAAGATCGGTTCCCACGGTAAAATCCAGGCGACGGTCTATAGCGAAAACGAAATGTCCGATGTAGGCTTCAGCGCCCGCCTCACGACTACCATCAAGTAATCCTATGAAACTCAGTTTATCCAATCCATTCAAGGAACGGGCCGCGTCCACCATCTTCCTGGTCTCTGCGCTAGCAAGCATCCTGTTTGTTGCCCTAATCTGCGTGTTCCTTTTTGCAAACGGTGTCCCCGCCATTCTAAAGATAGGCTTTACGGACTTTTTGTTCGGAACGGAATGGGCCCCCACGGACGAGCCTGCGATCTACGGGATTTTTCCCATGATTCTCGGCAGCCTCTACGTGACACTGGGGGCCCTAGCCATCGGTGTCTCGGTGGGGCTCCTGTCGGCCATATTCCTGGCTCGGTTCTGCTCCGAAAGGCTCCACAGGGTGTTGAAACCCGCCGTGGAACTCCTGGCCGGCATTCCCTCGGTGATCTACGGCTTCTTTGGCTTGGTGATCATCGTCCCCTTTGTGCGGCAGCACCTTGGCGGGAGCGGTTTCAGCATCTTTACGGCGTCGATTCTGCTGGGAATCATGATTTTGCCTACCGTCATTTCCGTTTCCGAAGCCGGCCTGCGGGCGGTCCCCAACAGCTACTACGAAGGTTCCCTGGCTCTCGGGGCCACCCACGAAAGGAGTGTATTCTTCACGGTTCTTCCGGCGGCCACTTCGGAAATCGTGGCGGGTATCATCTTGGGTTTTGGCCGGGCTATTGGCGAAACCATGGCAGTGATTCTTGTGGCTGGAAACCAGGCCCGAATGCCCGACGGTATTTTCGAGGGAGTCAGGACCTTGACCGCCAACATTGTGTTGGAAATGGGCTATGCCACGGACCTGCACCGCGAAGCCCTCATTGCCACCGGTGTGGTGCTATTCTCCTTTATCCTTACTATCAACCTGCTGTTTTCCATTCTCAAGAAGAGGGTTGTCAAATGATCGGATACTATAAGCATGCGCCCTTTTCGCTGTTTCTGAGAATCCTCGTGTCCTTGGCCATCGCCATTACGGTATGCACCCTGGGGTTCCTGATCCTCTATATATTGGTGAAGGGTATCCCATTCCTGAAACCCTCCCTGTTTTCTCTCACTTACACCTCGGAGAATGTCTCTTTCCTGCCCTCCATCCTGAATACGGTTATCATCGTGTTTGGTTCTCTCCTGGTGGCAGGCCCTTTAGGAATCTGTGCTGCCATCTATACGGTGGAATACGCCCGCCGCGGAAACAAGATCGTGGGACTGGTGCGGATCACTACCGAAACCCTTTCCGGAATTCCCTCCATTATCTACGGTCTTTTCGGAATGCTGTTCTTCGTGACCTTCCTGCACCTGGGATATTCCTTGGTTTCCGGTATCTTGACCATTTCCATCATGATTTTGCCCCTGGTCATGCGCACCACTGAAGAGGCCCTGCGTTCTGTTCCAGATAGTTATCGCGAAGGTTCCTACGGCCTCGGGGCAGGTAAGCTCCGTACGGTTTTGTCGGTAATATTACCGTCAGCCGTTCCGGGAATCCTTGCAGGTGTAATCCTAGCGGTGGGCCGTGTGGTGGGAGAGACTGCCGCCCTTGTCTATACGGCAGGTACGGTGGCGGATTTTCCCAAGGGAATATTCTCTTCGGGCAGGACTCTGTCTGTTCACATGTACGAACTTTCTCGAGAAGGTTTCCATACCGGCGAGGCCTACGCCACTTCGGTTATCCTCATTCTGGTAATCCTTCTTATCAACTGGATTTCTAACAAATTTGCAAAGAAAATCGGAAAAACCTAATGACACCTAACGAAAAAATTTCTATTCAAGGAATGGATCTGTATTACGGCAATTTCCATGCGTTGAAAAACGTGAACCTTAACATTATGCCCAACGAAATCTTGGCCTTTATTGGGCCTTCCGGCTGCGGTAAAAGCACCTTACTCAAGTCCTTGAACCGCATGAACGACCTGGTGGAAGGCTGCAAGATTACGGGCCACATCCTCTTGGATGGCCAGGATGTATACGGGGAAATGAATCCCAATATTCTCCGCAAGAGGGTGGGCATGGTGTTCCAGAAACCCAATCCCTTTCCCATGAGCATCTACGACAACATCGCCTACGGTCCTAGGACCCACGGTATCCGTAACAAGGCGGAGCTGGATGAAATCGTGGAAACGTCCCTGCAGAAATCCGGCGTGTGGGAAGAACTGAAGGACCGCTTGAAAAAGAATGCTCTCGGCCTTTCCGGCGGTCAACAGCAGAGGCTCTGCATTGCCCGTGCCCTGGCAGTTTCGCCGGAAGTGCTCCTGATGGACGAACCTACCAGCGCCCTGGACCCCATTTCCACCTCCATTATCGAGGACCTAGTTTTGGAACTCAAGAAGAACTATACCATCGTCATGGTGACCCATAACATGCAGCAGGCCACCCGCGTTTCCGACAGGACCGCCTTTTTCCTCTTAGGGGAAGTCATCGAAGTCAACAAGACTGAAACCCTGTTCTCGCTGCCCAAGGACAAGCGCACCGAGGACTACATTACCGGGAGATTTGGATAATGAGAAACCGTTTTGATTCGCAACTGGAAGCCCTGAACAGGGGTATTATAGAAATGGGCGCCCTGGTGGAAGATTCCCTGAAGGCCTCCATAGACGCCTTGCTGGCCTTTGACCGTGAAACCGCCAAGAAGATTGTGGTGGGCGACAAGGAAATCGACCAGAAGATGAAGGAAATCGAGACCCTTTGCCTGCGGCTTTTGCTGAGCCAGCAGCCCGTAGCCCGGGACCTGCGCCTAATTTCGGCCTCCCTCAAGATGGTGGGGGACCTGGAACGCATTGGCGACCAGGCTGCAGATATTGCCGAAATCGTGGCGGAGTGTACAGACCTGGATGGGGCTCCCCTGAAACTGGCCGCCATTCCGCCCATGGGCATTGACGTGCTTAAGATGCTGGCCCAGAGTGTCGATGCCTTTGTCCGTAAGGACTTGAAGCTGGCCAAGATTGTAATTGAAAGTGACGATGACGTGGATTTCCTTTTCCGCTCTGCCAAGCGTGAACTGGTGGAAACTATCAGGAAGACGGAAAGCGATGCCGAGAGCATTATCCATTCCATCATGATCGCTAAATACCTGGAACGCATCGGCGACCACGCCATGAACGTGGCCCAGTGGGCCATCTTTGCAGAAACCGGTACTCATCACGGTGTCAGCCTCTTGAACGGGGTCGACGATTTCGATGATAAGTAAAAAAACTCCCGCGTAAGGTTTTACAAAGACCTTACAGTAAGATCATTGGAACCTTACGCGGGCAGTTTATATTTCGCTATGAAATCAGAATTGGTTTAGAGGTTACCATATATATGAAAAATCAGTCGGTGCAAATGGTTGTCTTTGACTGGGCAGGAACAACGGTTGACTTTGGTTCACAAGCGCCCCTCCAGATATTTGATAAGACGTTTAGGCATTTTGGACTCAAGTTTACTTTAGAAGAAATTGCGGGCCCTATGGGAATGGAAAAGAAGGACCATATCCGAGCCTTGCTTTCTTCTGCAGAAGGTCAGATGTTCTGGAAAATGGCACAGAGAAAAGAGTGGGCTGAATCGGATATAGACCTTATTTACGAATCTTTTGAGATGAACCTGAAGGCGGTGGTAAAGGACTATAGCCATGTTATGGAAGGGGTCCTTGAATCGGTTCGGATCCTCCGGGAAAAAGGCCTGAAAATCGGGAGCACGACGGGCTACTCTTCTGAAATCATGGCTCCCATACTTGCCCAAGCAAAAGAAGAAGGGTATGAACCAGATTGCTGTGTGACACCGGATATGTGCGGTTTTAGCCGCCCGACTCCCTTTATGCTTTTCGAATGCATGAAACGCCTCCAGGTGTATCCGCCAAAATGCGTAGTCAAGGTGGGGGATACCCTGGTGGATATCGCCGAAGGGAAAAATGCCGGGGCCTGGTCGGTGGGGGTCTTGACTGGCTCCAGCGTGTTGGGTTTTTCCAAGGAACACTACGATGAACTTTCTAACGGAGAAATCTGGAATGCGAAGCGTGTGGCAGAACAAAAATTTTTCGATGCCGGTGCGGATTTCGTAATTGATTCTATATCGGACTTGCCGGAGCTTATAAAGCAAATCGATGAAAAATTGAGGTAACTTTATGGATAGCTTTTATAATTCGGTGCGGGTTTTTCAAGGACGGGGCTGCTTGCGGGAACTCCCCAGTGTCTGCAAGAAAGCCCTGAAGGATGACCTGTCCGCTATCATTCTCATTCTCGTCTGGGACAAGTCTGTCCTGGAACAAAAGGGAATCCAAAAACTCCAGGAAGAGTTCCCCAACACCCTGGTAGAAGAATGTTCCGTTTCAAACCCGGAAATCGAGGACCTTTTCGGCCTTTATCAAAAGTTCTACCGTAAAAAGCTGGATTTGATCATTGCCGTCGGTGGCGGTAGCATTATGGACCTGGGCAAGTCCCTTTGCATGATCCACGACGAGGAAATTGAATCTGCGGAGAAACTCAGGAACATTATCGCAGAAAAGCGGTACAGGAAAAGTTCCCTGCAGTGGATAGGCGTTCCGACTACCTCGGGAACGGGTAGCGAAGTGACCTGCTGGGCAACGGTCTGGGATATGGAAAACCTGAAAAAATCTTCCATCGAGACCACAGAAAATTATGCCTATGCGGCCTTTGCCGATTCCCGCTTGACGGAAAACTTGCCTATCAAGTTGGCGGTATCTTCCGCCCTGGATGCGGCCTGCCACGCGGCAGAAAGCTACTGGGCGAAATCCACGAATTCCATTTCCCAGATGTACGCTTTAAAGGCGATTCATCTTATTTTCTCTGCGCTTCCCGCTCTAGTAGAAAGGCGAGACCCTATCCTTACATCGGAAATTCTGAGTCGGGCAAGCCTTGTTGCAGGGCTTGCCTTTAGTAACACCCATACGACGGCCTGCCATTCTATTTCTTACCCCCTGACAATGCTTTTCCGCATTCCCCACGGCGTTGCAGTTGCACTGCTTCTTGGGGGAGTCTTTAAGCTGAATCAGTCAAAAATCGAGGAATTACCCGAGTTGCTGGAAAGTTTCGGGGTAAAGTCCGTAGACGATATCCAGCCCTTGGTGGAAGGGTTCTTGACGGCGGCAGGCTTTGAAATAAGGCTTTCGAAGTGGGGGGCGACTGACGCCACCTTAGAAGAGGCTGCAGAAAAGAGCATGACCAAGGGCCGTGCCGACAACAACCCGGTGCCCCTTGATAAAGAAACGGTTTTAAAAATTCTCAACAACATAAAGGGATGATCATCATGAATACCAAAAGGATTTCTAACAAAAAAGACTACGCGGTTTTCGGAATCATAGCGACTATGGTTCTTGCGATTTGCGCCATTTACATTTGCGGATGTAGCGGAGAATCGGTAAAAAAAAACTTCACCATCGCCTATGCGCCAAACGAGTCTACGGAACAGAGTACCGATGCCCGTAACGGCCTTGCAAAGGATCTTGGAGCGTTTCTCGGAGTGGAGGTAAAGGAAATTCAGGCCACGGACTACAATGCGATTATCGAGGCCCTTCGTACGGGAAAGGCCGACATGGCTTACCTGGGGGCCCTTTCTGTTGCCCTCGCCATGGAACGCGCCGGGGCTGAACCCATTGTCATGAAGGCCCCGAAGGGCGACAAGACCCTGGCCACTTACCGCTCCGTGTTTATCGCCAAGAGCGATAACGAAAGGATTAACACCCTCCGTGATGCCAAGGGCAAGAAAATCGCCTTTGTGGATCCGAATTCCACCTCGGGAAACCTGGTGCCTACTTCTGAGATCATGAATGTGTTTAACGACGAAAAACTGAACTCCGACCTGATTCACACCAACGGGAAGTTTTTCGAGGCAGTGAGCTTTTCCGGTAAGCACCAGGCCGGCCTCCAGGCGGTCATCAAGGGCGATGTGGATATTGTCCCCATTTCCGACCAGATCCTTGCTTCGGAAATTGCCAACGGCAATGCGGCTGAGGGTTCTGTAAAGGTTATTCACTCCTCGGCTCCGATTCCTGCCGAAGCCATGACCGTTGGCAAAACGGTTTCTCCGGAACTGAAGGCAAAACTCGTCAAGTTCCTGACGGCCTACGACAATGCAGAATATTTCGCAAAGGTCATCAAGGTGCCTAGCGCCCGGTTTGTACCCTCTTCCAAGGATGATTACGCCGCAATCGTGACCCTTAACCGCAACATCAGCCAGTAATCGGAAAATTTGGCAAGGTTATAATATTTTATGGAACCGATTTTAAGATTCGACCATGTGACGAAACGTTACGGGAACGGGGTCCGTGCCCTGAAGGACGTGTCCCTTTCCATAAGGCCCGGTGAATTTGTATCCATCATCGGCCCTTCGGGCTCGGGAAAGTCTACCCTTCTGCGGTCTATCAACAAGCTGATTTCTACGACAGAAGGGAACGTTTTTTTCGACGGTGAAAACGTGGCGTCCCTTCGCGGAAGCAGACTCCGCAGGAGTCGATCTAAAATCGGTATGATTTTCCAGAATTACAACCTGGTCAATAACCTTTCGGTTCTTCAGAACGTACTCCACGGCCGCCTGGGGCACATGAAGGGCATCCGGGGAATCCTCGGGCTCTATTCCGAAGAGGACAAGGAAAACGCCTGGAACCTTCTGGAAGAAATGGGCCTTGAAAATTTCAGCTATAACAAGGCGGGATCCCTTTCCGGTGGGCAAAAGCAGCGGGTGGGAATTGCCCGTGCCATTATCCAGGATCCTAAAATCCTCCTGTGTGACGAGCCTATTGCCTCCCTGGACCCTTCCAGCGCCAAGGTCATAATGGACCTTTTAAGAAAAATGGCCCAGAAGCGGGGCATTCCCTGCCTGGTGAATCTGCATCAGGTCGATGTGGCCCTACGATATTCCACGCGAATCATCGGACTCCATGCCGGTGAGGTTGTCTTTGACGGAAGCCCCGAAGAATTGAACGGGACCGCCATGGAGCGGATTTATGGAACTTCGGTTTACAACTTAGTGGCAGGGACCTCCGATGAAACGAAAATGCGGCAAGCCAATGCAGTCTGAAAAGCGGCTCTATAACATCCTGTTCTTCTGCATTGTAGCGTTGTTTGTGGCCAGCACCGCCTTTACCCGCTACAATCCATTTGAGGTATTCTTTAACCTGGAAAATTTCCGTTCCTTTATCGAGGACGATTTCTTTCCGCCAGCCCTTCCTACGGGCCTGAAACTAGAAGCGATTTTTCAGGGAATCCTGACGACTATCTGCATGGCCCTCTCGGCGACAACGGTGGCGGCGCTCCTTGCCTTCTTGACATCCCTCTTTGCCAGTAAGCGGGTGTCTCCTGTTGCCTGGTCCCCGAAGTTTGTCCGCGGCTTTGCCACCTTTCTTAGAAACATTCCCGCTCTGGTTTGGGCCTTTATCCTGTTCTCTTCTTTGGGGATTGGTACGGGAGTTGGTTTTGTCGCCCTCTGCATTAGCAGTTACGCCTTCATGGTTCGCGCCTTTTCCGAAACCATCGACGACATTTCCCAGGACAATTTGGAAAGCTTGCAGGCGGCAGGGGCTTCCTTTATCCAGGTGGTGTTCCACGGCATTTTGCCCTCTTTGAACTGAACCCAAAAAGTTGGACAGTTTAAAGTTAGGATAAAACAGCATTATGAGTCCG
>LVAE01000107.1 GCA_001603905.1 Fibrobacterales bacterium Fibro_02 | reverse complement strand
TGATGTGAACCCCGAAAGTTGGACACAACTTTCGGGGTTTTCATGTACCAGAAACACACAAAAGAAGAATGGGCTACAGCCTACAAGCTTCACATGGAAGGCTATGACTCTCCTTCCATATCGCGTTTAACGCGTCTTGAATTGTCTGAAATCAAGCGCCATATTCGGCTGTATCGGCAGACTGGCGTTTGGCAAACGGAAAGGAAGAAGAACGTCCGTTCCACGCCTGCGTTAAGAAAGGCTGCTGTTGACGCGGTCCTCAAGGAATCGCTATCTTATGCGGAAACCGTCGCCAAGTACGACTTGAGTTTCTGCTGTCTGAAAAAATGGTTGCGGAAATACCGTCACGGCGGATACGAGGAACTGCTAGCCATAAAGCCAAGAGGGAGGCCCCCGAAGATGCCGAAGCCGAAGAAAAGCAGCAATGGGATGAGCGAACTTGAACGACTCAGGGAAGAGAACGAGTACCTGAAAGCGGAGAACGCCTACCTAAAAAAATTGAAGGCCCTAGACCAGGAAGTAAATGCCGAGATGTTCGGTATAGGGCCCAGGTCGTCCGAGAACTGAGCTGCAAGTACGCGCTTAAACATCTCCTGAAGGCAAGCGGACTATCCCGCTCCACATACTACTACCACCTGCGCCAAAGGGCCGACCGCTATGCGAAAGAACGTGAACGGATAAGGTCGATACACGCACAGAACAGGGGCTGTTACGGCTACCGCAGGATCGATTCGCAGCTCAGGAACGAAGGCTTCCGAATCAACCACAAGACCATCTGCAGGATCATGCGGGAGGAACTTCTGAAGAACGTCCGCAAACGGAACAAGTACCGTTCGTACAAGGGCGAGGTCGGCAAGACTGCCCCGAACATAGTGAACCGCGACTTCTCCACGACCGGCCCCAATCAGAAGTGGACTACCGACGTGACGCAGATAAACATCGGCATGGACAAGTGCTACCTGTCGCCAATACTGGACATGTACAACGGTGAAATCGTGAGCTACACGATATCGGACCATCCAGATCTCAGGATGGTCATGGAGATGCTGGATCGGGCTTACGCGGCGAGGGAAGTCAAGGCGGGACTAATGCTGCACTCCGACCAGGGCTGGCATTACCAGCATTACGGCTACCAGAAATCGCTGAAGGACCACAACATCGTCCAGAGCATGAGCCGCAAGGGAAACTGCCTGGACAACGCCATGATGGAGAACTTCTTCGGGATAATGAAGTCGGAACTTCTCTACCCGAACACGTTCAGGAACATGGACCACTTCAAACAGGAGCTGAGGAAGTATATCGAATACTACAACAACGACCGGATAAAACTGCGCCTAAAAGGAATGAGCCCGGTACAATACCGGACTCATAACTCAATTTTATCCTAACTTTAAACTGTCCAACTTTTGGGGTTCGGTTCATAGCCGGTGGTTCTTCATATGCGGGCCCTGCCCTAGAATACTAGCCACGCGTCACGTCGCGTTGCACGAATTGGCACCTGCATGATGTCCTTACCGGCGAGCCCGTAAACGGGCTAGACCTTCCCGAACATTGTCAGTTGGTCTCCGTACTTGTCTTCCTTCAGCTGATTTTGAATATACGCTGCTATTTTCGCAGTATTTTTACCAGTCGTGTCGACATAATAGCCACGACACCAAAATTCCCGACCTCTGTACTTGATCTGTAGAGCGGGAAACTTTTCGTACAGCATCAGACTACTTTTCCCTTTCAAGTATCCGATAAAACCCGATACGCTAACTTTGGGCGGTATCTCAAGAAGCATATGGACGTGGTCGGGACACATTTCCGCCTCCACGATATTTATGCCTTTCCAGTTGCATAGCGTACGTAGGATTTTCCCGATCTCAACCTTTTTCTCTCCAAAAAAGACCTTTCTTCGAAATTTGGGAGCGAAAACTACATGATACTTGCAATTCCACGTTGTATGAGCCAACATGTTATGATTATTACTATTTTGCATTTTAACCTCTTGGTTGTTTTTGTTTTGCAGGATGCCAGTCCGCATTTCAAATCTAACCAAGAGTTTTTTGCTTTCTCAAGGGCGCAACGCCAGAAGGCTCTATGGAACCACCAGCCTAGCTGGTGGTTTTCGTTTATACAAAAAAAGACCCGGATTTCTCCGGGCCGTATAAACGCAATAGCCGTACATTTTCTGGCTATGGATCAAAGTATTGATCTTATAGGGGCTCTTTTGGGGCAGAGGTAAAACAAAAGAGTTTTGATACAACACAAATAAAAAACAACAAAATAAACTTATATATAATAAAAACACACTCCTTCTTTACGTTTTAATTCCGACAATCTAGACTTAAATACAAAAAGTAATTTTTTTGAAAATGGGTTTTTCTCTATGAAAAAACCATCTACAGGTTCCTTATTATAGAAAATTGTTATTAAATCGGATGTTTCTACAACAACCATACCAGTATTTTCATGAATAGCCCCTATTCCCGTCGTTACAGGAAATTGATATGTTCCAAAAAATTCTTTTTCTGATTCATTTTCATAAGCAAATCGATAAACACGGTTTAAATTTTTCGCACCAATGGAGAAATACAGACGACTCCAAAAATCAGCCTCAACATTCTCTTCATATACCGAAAGTTTTTTTCCTTCAATCACACAACGTTCCATTTGTTTCCCATCTGAAGTTTTTTTCCTAAAATGAAACTCTCCATAGCCTTCAAAAAGGGCCTTTCCATCACACGAAGTGCATACAAACACAAAAGCAAAGCTGCATAAGAAAAAAAATTTTCGAGTCATCTGAAACAATATTCACTTCCTAATAAATATTTTATGGGTCTTATAAGGGCTCTTTATGAGCTGAGGTAAAACAAAAGGTGTTATTATGAAACAAAAAAGCCATCCCTTTTCAGAATGGCTAAGCACTTATGTGCAGCTAGCCTGTAGGCTCCATAACGCCCCGACAGAATCCGGTTGATCATTTGGTTATGGCCATCACAACGTTCATCGCCAATAATATACCATTTTTCACAAGGAAAGTCAATACCCCATGGCAAGTTTCATCAACGCAACCATAGATGACCACAAATTTGGTCTTATAGGGGCTCTTTTGGGGCAGAGGTAAAGTAATCCCTTTGAAAAAGTGGTATATTGTTCTAAAAGAGGTTTATCTTGTTTAGTTAAGTCCTATAGGGATTCTTTAAAAGCCGAGGCAAGCAATGATAATCGCGATTAGCAAAGATGATCCGTGGTGGGAAAAGACCCGCGCTTTCGCGAAAGATTGCCCATGGCAGCCGGGGCGTCGTTTAGCCAAGCGAATGTCAAAGAACGATTTCCTAGACTGGGAAAAAGTTTTCGTTGCTGTACACGGTGAAGATGTTGTCGGCTTTTGCGTTCTCGAGGAGAACGGGAACATTCCTGCGAAATTCAATTGCAGCCCCTTTATTAACCTCGTTTACGTTAGCGAAAAATTCCGGGGAGAGCGGCTATCCAAAAGCTTAATTGACGCAGCGCTTAATTACGCCCAAAGGCTCGGCTACAAAAAAGTTTATCTCAAAAGCGAGCACCACGGCCTATACGAAAAATACGGGTTCAAGAAGATTGCCGATTTCGAACCAACGGTCGGGCTTGCAAACCAACTGTTTGAAATCAAAATTTCAATTTAACATTAGCTTTTAAGCATTCCTTCGCGGCAAAAAAAATTTTGACTTTCCGCCTTTTTAACCTATATTAAATGTATGAAATACGTAAAAATGGTTTTGAGGGTTCTGCTGGGCATTTTTATATTCTTTCCGTGAAAGAAATCCTGAAGGATATTCCCGGTGCGAAATATCCGTAATCCTTAATCAATCAGATCATTCTGGAACCTTGACAGGTGTTCAAACGGCAAGATTTGGCGGCCTCTGAACAATCCGCAGCCATCGTTAATCAGCTGATTGTTGATGGCCTTGAACATATTCACGTCAATTTTTGCAAGTTCGAGTTCCTGCAACTTCACAAGGCGTTCATACGCCTCGTCAAAATAAACGCACTCGCCGCTCGGAATCTGGTCATGCTTGGAGCGCCGCGTTTCTTGCGTTTTTTCATAACCAAAATGGTTTGCCTCACCGATTTCAGCAAAGTCATCCATATCCTTTGTACGCAATTGAACTTCCGTATAGCAACGAGCAAGATTATCATACATCGTTATATGCAACGATTGATAACCGGAGGTTCGCGGAGTCGCCACAGAGTCATGATAATACGGCTGAACGTCATCTTTTAGCAAGTCGCAATGGCCGCCATCCTTATGTCTTGAAATTTCTGGAGTAAATCCACGTTCTTCAAGGAATTCAGGCAGAGCATTTGCGATTTCATACAAATACTTCCGTTCAACTTCGCTTCTGTCTTCGCCTTTCTTGATATGGCAAACCGGCATCGAGATTACGATACGGTAGGCAATCAAATCACGGAAATTCAGTTGGCTTTTAATTTCTGCTTCGGACGGAAACACTCCATTCTTCTTGTAATAATTGTAGACAAATTCAAGGATATAGCCGTTGAATTTTTCTTCGGCACGAATCAAAGACTTGATGCGTCCTTTGAACGTAAAGGCAAGGAAGGGATATTCCCTTGTCATGAACTTGTAGAACTCTTTTATTCGTTGAGACTGCGAGGTCAAGAAGTCGTTGTGTTCGAGCAACTCGATAATCTGAATCAGAAAATTCGAGTGTGCAAGATCAATGCTGTTACGCGTTTCCTTCGCACCATTCCTAAGGTCATTCGAATACTGATGCAAAATTTTCAGCACCGTGTTTCCAGAGAACAAGTAGTCGTTCAAACAAATCATCTTAAGCCTCCAAGTCGGACTTCTTATCGGGGTTCACATGACGAAATATAAAAACGAATTCCACTCACCACATCGGACAAATTATCTTCAAGAAACCTTGCACAAAAGCGCTTTACACTAGGTGAAAAGCGGAATAGACTCTTTTACATTTTCTTCATAAAAATGTTTGCGACTCCGCAAAATAATGTATATTCAAAACAGAAATTAATTTTCTATACGTTTCTACATACCCACGGATATCTACGTTGAATTGAATTTTAGGAAGAGAAAACAATGTTTAAATTAGATGAGTATAAAAAGCAAAATATTGTTTTGGGGATAGGATGCTTTCTGATTGGTTTTTGCATCATATTTTTAGATAGTAATGGCTTTTTAACTGTTGGAAATTATGTGCCTAAAGGCGCGACTGTGATTTGCCGTATGCCAGGGAAAAGTACGAGTTACCTCGTTATTCCTGCATACTTGAATGCTGATGTTTTTATCCGTTTTTTCTTCACATCGCTTTTGGCTTGCATCAGTGCGGGCGCATCAATTTTCTTTGGCAGGAAATATCATCGAAAAGGGTATGGTAAAATGCAAATCATTGCTTATATATCTGCTTTTATCGTGGTTTTTACCGCATGTTCAGTATATTTGATTATACTTTTCCCGACCCTGTTTGTAAATTGAAGCACTCTGGCTACCAATTTTATCCAGACGCCAAGAAATACGCTTCTAATGAAGACAAGCCTTGGCATATAACAGACAAGTAGCCCCTCCCCCTAAAACGGGCCAAAATACAAAGAATTTCACTCAGGAACACAGGTACCAGCAATATATTCAGGCGATTTTATGTAAAAAACAGCACAAACTTCCGGTATTTTTGTGTAAAAACAAACATTTTTAGGTATGTTTAGGATATGGAAAGGCGAATTCTCAAAGGAACGTGTTATGCGTGACCTGGGACTCATCTCGGGAATTTCGCTCGGTACGGACACGCTTTTTTGCTACAAAAAGGCGAACAAATTATTCCGATAGAAGTCAAGGCCGAAGAGAACCTGCGCGCTAAGTCTCTCAGACAGTTTGTTCAGGACCACGAAGGCACCCATGGACTACGTCTGTCCATGTCGCCCTATCGAAAACAGGATTGGATGGACAATATTCCTCTCTACCTCGCGGAACGAGCGAGATGATTTGTATATTTTTGAGTTGAGGTAATCATTCTATGCGTTTCTATGTACCCACGGACATCTATGTCGAAAAAGACTGCGTGAAGAATCACGCATCAAATTTGCTTGCGATTGGAAAGCGCGCGTTCATTATGACGGGCAAAACTTCTGCCAAGAAGAATGGTTCATTGAACGATGTTACTGCCGTTCTGGATGCAGGTCACGTGCCGTACCAGATTTTTGATCAGGTCGAAGAAAATCCGTCTACCGACACTGTGGGGAACGCCGCGAAACAAGCTAGCGAATTCGGGGCCGATTACATTATCGGTATCGGGGGCGGTTCTGCCATCGATGCAGCCAAAGCAGTCGCTTTGCTCCTTGCGAACCCGAATATACTCGCAGACAACTTGCACAAGGCTCCCGAAAAACCACTCGGCCATGAGCCTGTCGTTGCCGTACCGACTACTTGCGGAACGGGTTCCGAGGCAACGCCAGTCTCCATCATCACGAACCACAAAATTCACTTGAAGAAGAGCATTCCGCACCGCATTTTCCCGGCGCTCGCGCTTGTCGACGGAAAGTACCTCGCCTCGGCCAAGAAAACGCTGATTATCAATACCGCAGTCGATGCGCTCGCCCACATGGTCGAAAGCATCTTGAATGTCTATTCCAACGCTTTCAACCGCATGTGTCCGGAATACGGTCTCAAACTCTGGGGCGAATTCAAGGATGCACTTCTTTCCGACGCCCCCGTCGACGAAAGCCTTTACGAAAAACTCATGCTCACCTCGACTATCGCGGGCATGTCTATCGCGCACACAAGCACCTCCGTACCGCACGGCATGAGCTATGATCTCACGCTGCATCAAGGTGTACCCCACGGCCCTGCCGTCGGTTACTTCCTGGCCGGATATGTAGAAGTTTGCGAAAAGAAGGTTCCCGAAGATGTCAAGCACATTTTGGTTCTTTTAGGCCTCAAAAACACCGCCCATTTCACCGAAATGCTTGACAAGCTCATCGGCAAATGCAAGGTTTCTCGCGAAATGCGCGACCAGTTTGCCGCCGCCATGAAGGTGAACCGCTCCAAGCTCGACCTTGTCCCTGGCGGGATCACGTCCGAAGAAGTCGACTATATTTACGACAAATCGCTCGTCGTGGAATAAGTTTTTACGGAAAATGTCACACCGACAAAAACCGTAAATCCAAAAATAAAGAAAGAAATAATTATTTCAATTAAAAGTTAGACACGGGTATAATTTTTTCTAAATTTGCCGCCCGTGATTAAAAATCTTATTCTGTCTATTTACTCTGGCCTCTGCATTGGCCTTGGCGGCACCGCCTACCTTTCTTGCGATAACAAGGTTCTAGGATCCTTCCTTTTCGGACTCGGGCTGTTTACCATCTTGAATTTCGGCTTTAACCTTTTCACGGGCAAAGTCGGCTATTTCGTCAACAACAAGCCTAGCTACTGGGGATTCCTCGGAATCGTATGGCTCGGCAACTTTATCGGGACATTCCTTTTTGCAAGAATGATTGCGCTCACGCGCTACGGAGCGGCCCTGCAGGCCAAGGCAAGCGCCCTCTGCCTCGTCAAAGACGGCGACAGCATCGTAAGCCTTCTCATACTGGGCATTTTCTGCGGCATGCTCATGTTCATTGCCGCCGACGGTTACAAGAGCATCGAAAATCAGGCCGGAAAAGTCGTTGTCGTTTTTCTCCCGGTCATGGTCTTTATCTTGAGCGGATTCGAACACTGCATCGCAGATATGTTCTACTTCTCGCTCGCCGGAGATTTTTCAGCACTCATGCTTAAATCCCTCGTGGTCATTACCATCGGGAATTCTATCGGCGGCGGACTTATTCCGCTGGCGTGGAGATTCGTGCCTACGCGGGGATAATAACAGAAATTATCGCATTTTGTCAATTTTTGACATCATTTCAAATCTATATTTACCTCTGTAAAAGAGAGGTAAATTATGAATCGTTTTAGCATAGCAAACAACAAGATCCTGTTTTCTACACTCCTGATGCTCGCTCCCGTCGTGTTCGGAGCGATGTTCCTAGGTTCGGGAAGCATCCTCGCCGCCATTTCGGCTGCAGTCGCCTACCTCAGTCTTGTAATTGGGGAACGCCTCGAAGCGTAAGCCTATTCATCCAGGGCCTTTTCAATCATCGCCATATTCTCTTCGCAGTATTCAAGCTGCTTCGAGAGAATTTTCACGGCGTTGACCCTGATGTCGCCGGGAGTATCTCCCGCGAGTTCCTTCGTAAAGAAACGGGCCACGTTCCAGAAGAATAGAGCAAACTGCAACTTGCCTTGTTCGTACCCTTCAAACAGGCATTTCGCATAATGGCGGTAGATCAGGTAAGCGAGCAAACGAATACTGTCGTTTTCTGAAAAATAGCATTCGTCTTCGATGCGCGCCGCACATTCTTGGGGACTTGAGGGAGCCTTGATGCGGTTCTGAATTCGTGCGAGCGCAGCATCCCAAGCAGGGCCGTAACTGATGGTCTTTGCAAGCTGATCCACAAATGCTTCTACGCTTTCAAAAGGAGCAAAGGGATTCTCTCCGGTGTAGCCAAAGACATTGTAAAGTTTGTTTCCAAACTTCATATCGCTATCGGCAAGCGTATTGAAAAAATCGTCACGCATGTATAGCACCTGATCGCGGACTTCGATATCATCTTCGTCCAGCTCATCTTCAGGTTCGTCGCATTCGCAGGTTACAAACTGAAGCGGACCTTCCCCCGCAAAAAGAAGCCTCGCCGCTTCTTCGCAGCAGAGACCGATTCCGCGTTCCATAATATCACCGAAGACCTCCACAAATCGCGGATGCTCGGTACAGATATCGCAAAGGGCGTCCTCGCCGAGATGCGTATAAATTTCGCAAAGGTTTTCCTTGTCCAAAAAGGGGCAGCGGTCATGAGGCAATAACTTGAAATGCCCCTCCTCGATGTTCGCCCGAAGCCTGTCGCCAAAGACTCCTGTCACCTTGCGGTATGTTTCCAGCGAATCCTTGTCGATATCTATTTCCCAACCGACACAACACGTATCGGAGCACAGCGATGCTATACACTTGAAATCATCATAAAAATCAGGCTTTCGAAGAATCATAGACCAATCACCTCACAGCCATAATCCGATTATGGGTGTCCCATCCTAGAATGGATTTATACCCTACAATATAACTTTTATATTGCAATTACCCAAACGGTCCTCTATATAAGGCAAGCTCGGTTGTCGCGACGCTTGCCTTTTTCTATCTTTGCACCCGCAAAAAAGGTGTAAAATGAGCGAAAACTATAAATACGGTTTTGTAACGGATATCGAGAACGAGGCCTTCGAGAAAGGTCTGAACGAAGATATTATCCGCAGGGCATCCGCCTTGCGCAAAGAACCGCAATTCATGCTCAATTTCCGACTGAAAGCATATGAAAAGCTCAAGACGATGGAGCAGCCCAACTGGGGCGAGTTGCATTTTGCACCGGTAGACCTGCAGGACATCGTCTACTACTCCGCCCCGAAGACCAAGAAGAGCCACGAGAAAATCGAGGACGTTGATCCTGAACTCCTGGCCACCTTCGAGAAGCTCGGCATTCCGCTCGACGAGCAGAAGCGCCTCGCCAACGTGGCCGTGGACGCGGTTTTCGACTCGGTCAGCATTTACACCAGCCATAAGCGCAAGCTCATGGAAATGGGCATCTTGTTCTGCAGCATTAGCGATGCCATCAAGGAATACCCCGAACTCATCGAGGAATACCTGGGAAGCGTGGTGCCCGCAGGCGACAACTACTTTGCAGCTTTGAACAGCGCAGTCTTTGGCGACGGAAGCTTCGTCTACATTCCGCCCGGAGTCAAGTGCCCCATGGATCTTTCCACCTACTTCCGCATCAACAACAAGGAAGCGGGCCAGTTCGAACGTACCCTGATTATCGCCGACGAAGGCGCTAGCGTGAGCTACCTCGAAGGTTGCACCGCGCCGGAATTCAGCAGCAAGCAGCTGCACAGCGCCATCGTTGAACTCGTGGCGAAGGACAACGCTTCGATTAAATATTCCACCGTGCAGAACTGGTACGCGGGCGATCGCGAAACGGGAGCCGGCGGCGTGTACAACTTTGTCACCAAGCGCGGAAAGTGTGCCGGCAAGAACAGCCGCATCAGCTGGACGCAGGTCGAAACAGGCTCCGCCATCACATGGAAGTACCCGAGCTGCGTGCTGCTCGGCGACAACTCCGTCGGAGAATTCTACAGCGTGGCCCTCACCAACGGACACATGCAGGCCGACACCGGTACCAAGATGATTCACATTGGCAAGAATACCAAGAGCACGATTATCTCTAAGGGCATCAGCGCCGACTACTCCAGTAACGCCTACCGCGGTGAAGTAAGCATCCGCAAGTCGGCCACGGGCGCACGCAACTACACGCAGTGCGACAGCATGCTCGTGGGCGACAAGAGTGCCGCTCACACGTTCCCCTACATCACTGTCGCAAACGCCAGCTCCACCACAGAACACGAAGCGACCACGAGCCGCATCAGCGAAGACCAGCTTTTCTACTTCGAAAGCCGCGGCATCAAGCGCGAAGACGCCATACAAGCGATGGTGGGCGGGTTCTGCAAGGACGTGTTTAAAGAGCTCCCCGGCGAATTCGCCACGGAAGCCCGTCAGTTACTGACACTCAAGTTGGAACACAGCGTCGGTTAACGCGCCACGACCTGCTTGCGGATTTTTTCCGAAAGTTCACGGCCACCGAGCTGCGCGATACATTCAAACGCAAATTCCTCGGCAGTACCAGCGCCACGGCTCGTGACGATGTTCCCGTCTACGACCACGCGGTCTTCGACGAACTTTTTACAGATAAGTTCATCTTCGCAGCCCGGGAAACAGGTCGCGGTCTTACCGGCGAGGATTCCCGCCTTGCTAAGCACCAGCGGGGCTGCACAAATGGCAAAAATCCACTTGCCCTTGTCATTGAAATCGCAGATGACCTTTTCCACTTCGGCAGAGGCCTTCAGATTCTTGACGCCAATGCCGCCGCCGGGCAAAAGAACGCCGTCAAAAGCGGCTATATCGGCACCCGAAAGAGCAAAATCCGTCTGGATTTTAAGGCCACGTAACCCAATCACTTCGGCCCTGCCAGAAACGCTTGCGAGAGCGACCTCAAAACCCGCCCGCTGCAAGTAGTCAAACGGGGTCACAAACTCAGTTTCTTCGAAACCATCAGCCATCAAGAATAAAATCTGCATTGTTTACCTCTTTTTAATGATTTTCCAATTTGCTTAAATCTGTCGAAAGCATTTTCCACAGGCGGGCCGCAAATGGTTCCGCCCATTCTTTTTCAGGCGCCACGCGACTCGTCGTCTCGGCGGTAAATTCCGAATACACCAGGAACACGAGTTCCCCGTAACGGGCATCCCACAGCGTCCATAGGATTTTCCAGGTAAAGCCGCCACTCTTTCCCAAGTCCGTATCCATTCGCACCTGAAGCGCAACGGGAATCGAAAGATAGCGCAACTCATAGCGGCTCGCCAACGCATTCAGCAAATTCTTGAACGAAGCGGGAAGTTTTCGGGAAATATCCTGTTCTACCCCGTCGCGTTCTAGCCACGGCGTAAAATCAGCCAGTTTCTTTCCATCCGCAAAAACCGATTCGAGCAGCATCTTGGACAAACTATCAACAAACGTCGAATCAGCATCCGGCAGACGCATCCCGGGAAGCATCAGTTCGCGGCGCATTTTCGGGAATGCCCTCACCATCAGGGAATCTTCCACCCTCGCCAAGTCAAAATCAAGCGCATCGGCACTGTAACTATGGCAGAACTTGCATTTGGCAGGGCGCTCCGCCTTCACCGAAAGCGCAGGGAAAACGCCCATGACCGCCGACGAATCCAGGCGAGCAAAAGCCTTCTTGTTCCACTCCCGGTAAGACTTCTCGCCGGTGATTTTCAATTCAATATCGCCGCGTTTGCCGCAAACTTCGCAAGGGGCATCCTTCATACCAGAATCACCTGCGGCCTCCCCTAGGTCATCCCCGTCGCGGCCACCGGCGCAGCCGACCAACATTGCCACGGCAAGCAGACAAAATAATTTAAATACCTTGTAGAATTCTCTATTCTTCATATCCTTACCGACATTCCGAATTTCTAAAGATTTATCCATACTCGTAAAATAGCAACATATTCCAAAGATTTTTCATAAACGGGCGCTTTTTTCTATATTATCCCCGCAATGCCGATTATCTTGTTCATCCTAATGCTTGTTCCCCTTGCCGCCTTGGCACAGGACACCCCCGGTGCGTTCAAGATTGACTCCATCCGCTACAACATCGGCGACGCGTTTGACGATTCCAAGTACCACACCAAATACGACAAGTGGGCCTACGACCTTCTGAACTGGCTCCATGTCGAGACGCGCGAATCGACCGTTCGCAAGCTCCTTCTGTTCAACGAGGGCGAAGCCGTTACTAACCTTCAGGTGCAAGAAGCAGAACGCTTCCTGCGCAGCCAGAATTTTCTTTCGGACGCGAGCATCGACATTTCTAACGAAAACGGAAAGAACATCGCAACCGTGAACACCAGCGACAACTGGACACTCGCCGTCCCCGTGAGCTTCGGATTTGCAGGCAGCGAATGGAGCTACGACAACCTGAACTGGGGTATCGGCATCCAGGAAAGCAACTTCCTCGGCCTCGGTCAAAAGCTCGGCTTCTACTACGGCCACGACGAATTCCGCAACATGTGGCAAGTGGAATACGGCGACCCGCACTTTTTGTTCCGCTACAACCACCTTGACTTTTTATACAGCTACAACACCGATGGGCACCTCGCCTACTGGAAAATGTACGTTCCGTTCCTCAGCCGCAGCCAGAACCAATGGGCTTACACACTCGAAGGCCTGAAGAACAAGCGTAGCGCCTACTACTACGGCAGCGGAAAGCTCGCACCGGGAATTGTATCCTACAACTACGAGCAGAACAAGGGATTCCTCGCCCAGCTGAAAGCAGTCCGTGCAGATACACTCAACAAGCTCAAGAGCGAAAGCGAAATCGATTCCATCGCAAGGGATAAGTACCTCAAGTCGCTCCCCCGCTACAACCACTGGACAAGCAAGAAAACCGTATCGCTGATGGAAGTCAAGGACTTCATCGACGACTCGCTCAGCTTCAGGTTCAGCCGCTCCTTCGGCGGAACCTACCGCAAGTTCTATATCGGCGGCACCTACGATTACCGCTACGAATCCGCAAGCGAAGGCACGCTATACCGCCACGTGTTCACCGACGACGACATGAACACCTACGCCATGGATTCCTCGTATGCCTACGAATACTGGCTCCCCGACCATAAGGATTCCCGCATCGGCCTTTACCTCATGTTCTCGAACATCCGCTACGAAAAAATCAAGAACCTGCACAATGTCAAGTGGACCGAGGACATCGAGAAGGGCTACTCCCTCAAGGCTCAAATTTCCAAGAACTACGAACAAATCGGAGCAAGCGACAACGATATCCGACTGGACTTCTGGACAAGCCTGATGCTCGGTGGAGGCTCGCACCACCTGACGCTCAAGACCGAAATGAATTTCTACCTGGACCACGGCGAAAGTCACGACTACTACGGAAAGGCTTTCGGCGAATACATCTTCCACGCGAACAACTACTTTTCGACAGCGCTCACGGGACTTGTCGATTTCTATAAGGACGCCCGCTACGGCAAACAGGTTACCCTCGACGCGTACAACGGATTTGCAGGCTTCCCCACCGGATTCTACGCAGGTCAAGCTCGCGTTTACGGCAACCTGGAACAGCGCTACTTTTCAGACTTCGAGCTAGCAACCTTAAGGCCGGTATTCGTCGTTTTCGGAAGTGTCGGAGAAACGGCCTGGAATCTCGACGAAATCAACCGCAAAGACCTCGTCTACCTCGCCGGTTTCGGCGTCCGTTTCGCACAGACCAAATCCATCAGCCGCCTCATCAACAAGCTTGACGTGAGCATCCCGCTGAACGGAGTGCGCAAAGGCGAACCCCACTATATGCTCACCACGACATACAGCTTATAACGCGATTCGATTATTCCAAGTTGGACTACTCCAAACGGTCTTTTTTTTCGAGAAATTGCTTTTTTTTGTTGTTTTTCTGTCTTGTTATGAAAATTTTTCGTATTTTAATGCCGTTGGGTTCGGCAAGTCACCGCATCCAAACATATTTGATTTGAAGGTATACCATGCGATTTGTTTCGAAATTCTTAAGTGTTATCGCCCTTGCAACAGTAGCCCCTTTTGCACAGTTCGCTCCGGAACCTCCGATGGCAGATGTTCAGCTTATGCAAGATTCCGCCACAGGCCAGCCCATGAAAATGGACTTTTCGAAGCCGCTTTCGGGCATCAGCGATCCAGGAATCCTGTTCAGCCATTTCGCCAACAAGCCGCTCCTGATCTACTACTTTAGCCCCAAGTGCCCGCACTGCCAGCGTCACATTTCCGAAATCCAGGATTTGGTCAAGGAATACGAACCCAAGGGCCTTACCGGTATCGCCATCGGTCTTGGCGGTGGCATCAAGAAAAACGACATCCGCCTGTTTATCGACCAGTTCCATGTAGCGATTCCCGTATTTCAGGATAGCGATTACAAGTTCGGCCCCGCCTACGGTACTGGCTACATCCCAGTTGTCTACGTGGTGCAGAAAGACGGCACCTTCTATCGTTACGAGACCTTGAACGAAGCGAACATGAACCACATGCGCGCTACGCTCAACAAAATGTTCCCCTAGAACATCTTTCTTGTATTTTTCTTGGCAGGACCGCTGCTGCTCGGCTTGGGAGCCGAGCTCGCACCCTTATTGCTGAAGAGGGTCGCGTCGTCAGCAGACTTTGTCTTGACTTCGAAATGATTTCCGTCGCAGACTTCGGTCGGTGCATAGCCTGCCGTATAGAGGCAGTAAGTCTTTTCGGAGCAGAATTCACCGGCGAGCTTACCCGTATGGTTGCAGACGCCCTTGCTTACGACACCTGCAGGAACAGGGAACGGCTTGCGCGGCAGATCCTTATGGAGTTCCTTCATCACCGCAATCCAAACAGGAAGAGCATCTTCGGTACCCGTATGTCCTGCACCTAAAGTACCCGGGCTATCGGAGCCGACCCACACGCCCATCGTATACTGCTTGGTAAAGCCGATGTACCAGCAGTCGGTGTAGTCGTTCGTCGTACCCGTCTTACCACCACTCGGATGAGTAAAGCCGCTCGCCCACACACGGGCTGCCGTACCGCGAATATTCACGTCCTTCAGCATGTCGACCATCAGGTAGGCCGACGCAGGACGCAGCACTTCGTGTTCGACCTTAGAATTCTTTTCGATGACTTCGCCGTTGCGGTCCACAATCGATTCGATCATGTACGGTTCGATTCGGTTACCGCCATTCGGGAACACCGTATAGGCGGATGTCATTTCCATAAGAGTTGCACCGACGGAACCCAGAGCAAGGCTCGGAACCGCCATCAACGGGGCACGCACGATGCCGAACTTGCGGGCGTAGTTCACCACGTTGTTAAGGCCGTATTTCATACCGGTAAGAATCGCCGGCAAGTTCTTGGAGCGGTACAGCGCACGACGGAGCGTCATCATACCTTCGAAGTCATGTTCGAAGTTCGCCGGGCGCCAGACCTTGTTCTTGTCCTTGTCGTCCGGATCGGGAATGCTCACCGGCTGGTCGTTCACGGAGTCGCAGGGGCTTGCGCCGTTGTCCATTGCCGTCGAATACACAATCGGCTTGAACGAGGAACCCGGCTGACGCAGCGACTGCACCGCACGGTTCCAGCGGGACTGGTTAAAGTCGGAACCACCCACCATGGCACGGATTGCACCCGTTTCGTTTTCGATCAGGATTGCAGCCACTTCGGGGTGATGGTAAAGGATACTGTCGGGGAAACGACGCTTGTCGGCAGGACGCTTCAAATCGTCGGCCAGGTATTCCTTCTTGAAAAGCGTATACACACTGTCGAAGTGAGCGACTACGCTGTCTTCGGACATATTGTACTTCTTGGTCAGGTAAAGGCGGCGAGTAGCACGATACTTCACGCGGCGGCGAACCTTTTCAACCTGCACGCGAGCAACGCTGTCGGCAAAGGCCTGGATATCAGGATCGATTGTCGAGTTGATAGACACACCGTCGGCATAAAGGGAATTCTCGCCGTACTTCTTTTCCATGTACTTGCGGATTTCTTCGTAGAAATAAAGACCAGACTCATTGGACACTTCTTTCTTGGCAAGCTCAATCGGAGTCTTGATATATTCGTGGTATTCGTCGTCGTTGATGTAGCC
>LVAE01000069.1 GCA_001603905.1 Fibrobacterales bacterium Fibro_02 | reverse complement strand
AAAAGAGGCCTATGTACCAAATTTTTGTACAAAAGCCTCTTGACATTTAATACAGTATGTCAAGCCTTTCCGTATTGCTGCGTTAAAAATCTTTATTGGCTGTAAATTGGCTGCGGTTTCTTGGCGGGCTCTGTCAAGCTTGGCTGTATGTTTGCGAACCTGCTACGGTTATGCTGCGGTGGTCAAAATGGCCAAAATAGCCTAAAAACAGCATTTCCGAGGTGAATTTGCAGGTTTCGATGGGCTGACGGATTGGGAAAGTTTTGCTAACCCAGGGTTGGTGTATAAAATGACTTGACAGAGCCAATTATTTGGCTCTGTCAAGCCTTTTTGTATTACTGCGAACCTGCTGCGGCGATCCGACCGCCCAAAAAATTAGCCCGCGAGAAATCGCGGGTCTTTTTTATATTTGCGGTTATGGAAACCTATATTTTTCAGCATGTTGAATACGAAGGTCCGGGAGCGATTCTCCCCTACCTGCAGGCCAAGGGGCACAACGTTCATATCGTGCGCCTTTACGCCGGCGACCCCATTCCTCATGAAGACGACGTGGACTTCGCCATCTTGATGGGTGGGCCCATGAGCGTTCTGGACGAAACAAAGTACCCTCATTTTGTTCGCGAAAAAGAACTTTGCTGCGACATGGTGCAGTTGGGCAAGCCCCTTCTGGGAATCTGCCTCGGTGCCCAGATGATCGCAAGCGCCTTTGGCGCGGCCATCAAGAAAAATCCCGAAAAGGAAATCGGCTGGTTCCCCGTCACCTTCACCGGCGATGCAGTCGAAGAAATGAATTTGCCCGAAAGCCTGGACGTTTTCCATTGGCATGGCGAAACCTTTGACATTCCAGAACTACCGGGCATTGCAGAACCATTCGCCTTTAGTGAAGCCTGCCAGAATCAGGCATTCAAAATCGGCAGCGGAATCGCATTGCAGTTCCATCTAGAAGCCACGCCCGAATCCATGGAAAGCATGTTAAAGAACGGCGACGACGAAATCAAGGCAGGCATTGCCGCAGGTTTTGACTACGTTCAAAACCCGAAGGACATCCGCATTGCCGGTAAGACCGCCATGGGCCCCGCCAACGAATTGCTGGTAAAAATCTTGGATTACCTGTTGGAAGAAAAATAAGCAGGATGATTTTGAATAAAGGCAAATAGGTTCTGTGACCGTTGGCTCTGTCGGGCCAGACCGTACTTTTGGGTCGAAACTGCGAAAAAGCTGCGAAAATGACCCTTTGGCTCTGCTGGGCCAGATTGTACTGCTGTGAACTTGCTGCGACGGTCAGGGCGGGCCGGATAGCCAAAAAACTACGGTTCCGCAGCGAATAAACAGCCTGGAAGGGGCTTACGAAACCTCAAAAGTTTGCTAGCCGAGGGCGCCTGTACAGAATAACCCGACAGAGCCAATTATTTTTCGCGCACAGTGTAAAACAAGCAAAGCCCCGCCTTTTTATGCATGTAGGCGGAGGGAGGAAAGATGAAGAATGTCGCAAAATCAAGCTTGCTTGATTTTATGACCGAGTTGCAGCCGATTGCACTTAGTGCAAATGGCTGAGCTGTTCAATACGGGCTGAACTTCAATAAATCGGCATATTCGCAACATTTTTCAGACGCAGGAATTGTATGAAAATTCAACTTGTGCAAAAATTGCACAGGTTCGTTGTAACCAACATCACAATCCCAAAATCCTCAGATAGTCCATCCGGCTATTCAAAATTCGAATGACAAAAACTTTATCACGTTCGTTCCGGTAAAAGACCAAATACCCGCTGACAGAAAGGCAACGATACTTCGTCAAGCTATTTACCTTACCTCTTAACGAAGGGCCGATCTCGGGGAAAACGGCTAGGTTGTCAATGGCGTCAAGAATTTCAATGATTTTTTCATTTGCCGCCTTAGTATTTTTTCCGCACATCAGCGGCGGAAAGCCATCGTCCCTGTTCGGCGGAGCGTTCGCCTTCGGCAAGAGCCTTCTGTAACTTCAGTTCGGCGACCATGCGTTCGTATTCCTTGATGTCTATTACAACGTAACAACCGCGACCGTTCTTGGTCAAAAAGACTGGAGAATCTTCGGTCACGTTCTGAAGAACTTCGTTATAATTGCGCAAATCAGAAACTGGCAAAATACAGGGCATGGGGAACCTCCTTTCCTAAAATACAAAATTTTAAGAATAATTGCAAGTAAAATTCAACGAAGTACGTGTCGTATTGCGAGTTTTCTGCTTAAATCTATGCCTTACAAGCATATCTAGTTATGAAAACAAAGTATTTGCAATATCTAAAAAAAGAGGTATATTTGAACATGTAAAGACTTCAACCGAGAGGAACCTATGAAAAAAGTATTGGTCTTGTCCAGCAGCTTGCGCAAGGGGAGCAACTCCGAAACCTTGGCGCAGGAGTTCGCGAAGGGGGCCGCCGAGGCGGGCAACAAGGTGGAATTCGAGTCGCTGCGCGGCAAGAAGATCGGTTTTTGCATGGGCTGCCTCGCTTGCCAGAAGAAGGGCAAGTGCGTCATCAAGGACGACGCTCCCGCCATCACCAAGAAGATGGAATCGGCGGACGTCATCGTATTTGCAACGCCGATTTACTATTACGAGATGAGCGGCCAGCTCAAGACGATGCTCGACCGCGCGAATTCCCTCTATTCCAGCGATTACAAGTTCCGCGAGATTTACCTGCTCACATCTGCCGCCGACACCGACGCGAAGGCCATGAACATCGCAAAACGCGGCATTGGCGGGTGGATTGCCTGTTTCGACGGCGTAAAACTCAATGGCGCCCTCTGCGCCACGGGTGCCGAAAGCGCAGGCGACGTCAAGAAGAATTCCTCGCTCCTGAAAAAGGCGTTTGCCATGGGAAAGAAAGTTTAACAACAAGGAGATAAATCATGAAATCCAAATTCTTAAAAGCGGCGTTTGCCGTGGTTTCCGCATGCACCCTGATGGCGTGCTGCCCCGAAAAAGAAAACAATGCTGCCGCGCAAGGTGCCGCCACGCCGGCCGCGCAGTCCGCAACAGAAACAGCCTCCGCAGCACAACAGACAAAGGACGAAAATATGAACAAGCTCACGCTCACCGCCGAATGGGACAAGGTTTTCCCCAAGAGCGACAAGGTCGAACATTCCAAGGTCACTTTCAAGAACCATTTTGGCATTGAACTCGCCGCCGACATGTTCGTGCCCAAGGACACGAGCCTCAAGGTGAACGGCAAGTTCCCCGCAATCGCAGTCTCCGGCCCGTTCGGCGCCGTCAAGGAACAGTCCAGCGGCCTTTACGCCCAGCAGATGGCGGAACGCGGATTCCTGACCATCGCATTCGACCCGAGCTTCACCGGCGAATCGGGCGGCGAACCGCGCTACATGAACAGCCCGGACATCAACACCGAAGATTTCATGGCGTCTGTAGATTTCCTCTCGACCCGCGACAATGTTGACCCGGAACGCATCGGCATCATCGGCATTTGCGGCTGGGGCGGCATGGTGATTAACGCCGCCGGCATTGACACCCGCATCAAGGCGACGGTTGCCTCGACCATGTACGACATGAGCCGCGTGACCGCAAACGGCTACTTCGATTCCGCAAACAACGCCGATGCCCGTAACGAGGCCCGCAAGGCATTGATGGCCCAGCGCACCAAGGACTTCAAGAACGGCTCCTACGACCTGGCCGGCGGCGTGGTGGACCCGCTCCCGGATGACGCTCCTTACTTTGTCAAGGATTACTACGCCTACTACAAGACCCCGCGCGGCTACCACAAGCGCTCCCTCAACAGCAACAAGGGCTGGGCCGCCTCCGCAGGCACCTCGCTCCTGAACACGAAACTCCTCGCATACGCCGACGAAATCCGTAACCCGGTGCTCATCATCCACGGAGAAAAGGCCCACAGCCGCTACTTCGGCGAAGGCGCATTCGAAAAGATGACCGGCAAGAAGGCGAATGTCCCCGCAAAACTCGACGCCACCAAGAACTGGAGCAAGACCGTCGGCAACAAGGAACTCCTCGTTATCCCCGGAGCCTCCCACGTGGACCTCTACGACAATCTGGAAAAAATCCCCTTCGAAAAGCTGAACGAATTCTTCAAGACGAACTTGAAGTAAAAAGTGATCGCTTAAACAAAAAGCGGCCTGCGAATTGCGGGCCGTTTTTCACGCCAGCGTGTAGCTTTTATCCAGCAATTTCTTGATTTCGGTTAGCGACATAGTCCCATCAAGGATGACCGTTACCCAGCTTTTCTTGTTCATGTGGTATGCGGGGAGGTAGCCGGGCTTTTTCAGGAGTTCCGGCAATTCCTTCGGAACTATCTTGAAGTTCGCCACTTCGATTATCTCGTCGCCCTTGAGGCCAACTTTTGATTTTTCGACAGTCCCCAATAGGCAATACCATTTCTTGTTTTCGTGCTTGCGGATGGCGGCGAATTGTGGAAAACGTTCCCACAGATATTCGGGTTTGTCTCCGTATTTTTGCTCCGCGTAGCCAATCAGGTCGTTTGCTGATTTTCTTTTGAAAATCTGCGTCTCGAAACATTCGCTGATAAATTTATCCGTAATAGAGGAAACTTCTTCGCGGATGCGGCCCACGAGGGGCCCCTGCACTGACAGCACCGAAAACAGTAGGTATTCTTCGCCGGAATCGTTGTCGAACACCTTGACAGAAACTTTCTTGCCCCGTCCCACTCTGATTTCCAGACGGAATTGCCCGCCAAGTATTTCGCGGACGAGCGCATAGTTAGACCCCTCCTTCGTGAACTCGAACGGAATGAGTTTCTTGACAAGAAGTTTCTTGCCGTTGAATTGTTCTTCGATGCCTGTCACAAACGAAAAGATAGATAAAATTATTTTTTTGCCTTTGTCAAGAACTTGCCAACGGAAAAATTTTTTCCTAAATTCGCTTGCGAAATCAACGTGTAGCGGTCCCGCATAAGTCCAGTTGTAAGGCTTTGCGGGCTTTTTTTTATGGCGTTTCCGTGCGGTTTCGTCAAGAGGAATTTATGAGCGGAAAACAGAAATTCACTTTCCTTATGCTGTTGCTTGGGCTGCTTTCGGCATTTGGCCCCTTCGTGACAGACCTTTACTTGCCGGCCCTCCCGAGCCTTGCCGATTACTTTGCAGCAAGCCCCTCGATGGCACAGCTGAGCCTCACCATGAGCATGCTCGGGCTTTCGGTGGGCCAGCTCTTTGTAGGCCCGCTGAGCGACAAGTACGGTCGCAAAAAGTTGTTGCTAGTTTGTCTGTTACTTTTTGTTTGCGGGACTGTCGCTTGCATTGTCGCGCCGAACATCGTAACCTTTAACGTGTTTCGTTTGCTGCAGGGCATGGCGGCATCCGGCGGAATCGTGATAGCGCGTTCCATTTCAGCGGATTCCTACCGCGGCCCGGTGCTCACCAAGTTCCTTGCGATGGTGAGCGCTGTGAACGGAGTCGCCCCGATTATAGCCCCGGTGCTAGGCGGATTCTTGCTTAATTTCATGAGCTGGAAAGGGACTTTCGCGGTGCTGCTCTTGTACGGCGCCTTGCTGCTCTTTATGTCAGGGAAATTCCAGGAATCGCTCCCGGTAAAACGCCGCAGCAAAAAATCTGTCTTTGCGAGCTTTAGCTTGTATGCAAAAGTATTCAAGAACCGTGCTTACATATCGTATTTCTTGGTATGCACATTCCCAATGATTATCTTGTTCGGGTATATCGCGTCTTCGCCCTTTATCTACCAAAAAATCTACGGCCTTTCGCCTGTCGGCTTTAGCCTGTGCTTTGCGCTGAATGCCGTTTTCACGGCCATCGGTTGCGCGTTGTCGGGTAAAGTCGGCAGCGAATACAAGGCCCTGAAAATCGCGGGCACGGGGATGTTCGTTTTTGCGATTGCAGTTGCTGCCGCCCTCATGACGCACGCTTTACTCCCGATTCTGCAAGTCGCCTTCATGGGGCTTACGTTCATGTTCGGCATGAGTCAGCCCCCTGCAAACGCATTGGCTTTGAACGCCGAACGCGCAAATGCAGGCACCGCAGCCGCGGCCATCGGGGCATCGGGCTTCTTGATGGGCGGAATCGTTTCTCCGCTGGTCGGCATGGGGGACATTGCCACAAGTGTCTCGATCGTCCTAGTTGTGGGTGCCGTTTTGACGCTTGTTTCTGTTCTCGCCAGCGGTTCACTATGCGCAAAAGGCATAGTGAGTCATAGCAAATAAGTATTTTGAATTGCGTGTGCAATTATTTATATTGTGAGTATGCGAAACTTTATCCTTATAGCGTTATTCTTTCTGGTTGCCTGCAGCGATGCGGCGAGCCATTCGACACAACCTGAAACCCAGACGCCAAAATCGTCCGCCAGTAAAACGCCCGGCGCAGTACCAACAAGTTCATCCGCCCAAACGGAGGCTCCCGTGAAACTCAAGATCCATGTGAACGACACCACCTTCACGGCGACGCTCGAAGAAAATTCCTCCGCCAAGGCCTTCGCCGAATTCCTCGCGCAGGGCGACATGACGCTCGACATGCACGACTACGGCAGTTTCGAGAAGGTGGCCGACCTGCCGCGCAGTTTTCCGCGCAACGACACGCAAATCGACACCGACGCAGGCGACATCATCCTCTACCAGGGCAATTCCATCACCATCTACTACGACAAGAATTCCTGGAATTTTACGCGCCTTGCCCGCATCGACAACGTGAACAAGAAACGCCTACAGGAAATTCTCGGCAAGGGGAACGTGAAGGCGACTTTTTCTATCGAAAAGTAGCAGAGACGCTATTGATATCTAACGCCTTTCTTCATTTTCGGCGATGGCCTTGATTGTAAAGCCTTTTCGGTGTTCATATAACTCTGCTTCTCCAATATGCCTTATTTCCCAAGTTGGGGAGGCTTCATACGAATATCCAACGATTGTTGAAATAAAAATCCAAAGATTGTACTTTTTATGATGTTTTGTTGTTGCATTTTGTGGTGGAATAATATATATTTGTAGTTATAAGGATTATATTATGGCTACAACTGTAATGCAAATTCGGGTTGATGAAGACCTTAAGAACGATGCCGCAAAGATTTTGGAAAACCTGGGCATGGACGTGCCGACCGCAATCCGCGTGTTCTTCAAGCGGGTGGTCGCCGAGCGGGGAATCCCCTTCGAAGTCCGCGAACCCCGCGCAACCTACGATGCGAATCCTGGCTGGAAGGCTTTTCAGGCATTGAGAAGACAAGCTGCTGAAAGCGGTGCCGCCGGAATGTCCGAAGCGGAAATCGAAGCCGAAATCGCCGCCGCCCGTTCGGGAAAATAATCTATTGAGGTGGCTGTGGTTTACGCGGTGATTGATACGAACGTTATTGTTTCGGCGCTTATTTCGAAGAACGAAAAATCGCCGGTTGTCGAAATCGTAAAACGAGCCTACGCAGGGAAGTTTCGCGTTTTGGTGAACAACGCGATATTGGCCGAATATGGGAAAGTTCTAAGACGACCTAAGTTTGGTCTTGTTCTTCAGCAGATAGTCGAAACTTTGGATTTGTTGGCTGAAATTTCTGTAAATGTTGATGTTCCCATGAGCGGTACTATTCTGCCTGACCCAAAAGATGTCGTATTCTATGATGTGGCCTTGGCCCATCAAGATAAGCATGCCTCTCTTGTGACGGGGAATATGAAGCATTTCCCGAATTGCTTTTTTGCCGTGACCCCGAGGGAGTTCTTGGATAGGCTTGAATTGGAAGAACTTTTGGATGGAAACTTTGCCGGATTTGGGCAGACTCTAAACGACTGCCGCGGCTGGACAAGGTATTGCTAGAAATTTTTTTATAATTTTAAGAAGTTTCTTTACGCAAGAGCTTTCGCTCAAGGGAGGGCACTCCCACACGCTCAATTTTTATTACATTCAGCGTAGAATCGAACGTGGGAATTTTTTGATATGAAACAGTTTATTGTTGACGCATTTACGGACAAACCTTTTGCTGGGAACCCTGCGGCGGTCTGCGTTCTAGAGAACTTTCCGAGCGAAGAGCTGATGAAGAACATCGCCCGCGAAAACAACCTTTCGGAAACAGCCTTTGCTGTCAAGGAAGGCGGCGCTTATCGTTTGCGCTGGTTCACGCCGGCAAGGGAAATTGACCTCTGTGGCCACGCCACGCTCGCGACAGCATTTGTCGTCCTCAACTTCTACGAAAAATGCGCTGCAGCCGTGACGTTCAACACCATGAGTGGCGCTTTGTATGTACGCAAGAACGGAGACCTTTACGAAATGGAGTTCCCTGCCTACGACCTCAAGCCGGTTCCCGTCACCGACGAAATGACTGCAGCCCTTGGCGTGCGGCCCCTGGAGGCCTTCATGGGGCGGGACCTGCTTTGCGTCATGGATTCCGCGGAGTTCGTCAAAAAGTATTCGCCAGTTACAGACAAAATTATATCATTGCCCGGGACTCTTTTGCACATTACGGCAAGGGGCGATGCGAAAGCGGATTGCGTTTCCAGGTCATTCGCGCCCAAAATCGCCATTAACGAGGACCCCGTTTGCGGTTCGGGCCACTGCCATATCGCGCCCTATTGGATGCAAAAACTGCAGAAAACGGAAATTGTCGCCTACCAGGCTTCAGCGCGGGGCGGGACGCTTTACTGCAAGGCGAAAGGCAAGAACCTACTCATCTCCGGCAAAGCGGTTCTCTTCTCCGAAGCCGAAATCAACGAATCAGCGTTTTAAGTTGCAATGGTGGGAAAAATTTTACAATTTCCGCCTGAATTCGGCTGGGTTTACGCCTAGTACCCGCTTTGTGTAGCGACTAAAGTAAGACACACTTGAAAATTCCATACGGTAGGCGATTTGTGAAACGGAGAGTTTCTCGTTTTTCAAAAGTTTTGAAATAATTGGCCCTGTGTAACGGTTGATTAAATATGTGACGGATTTGCCTGTAAGCCTACGGACGGTTTCTGAAAGGTATTTTGGCGAAACATTCAAGCATTTTGCATAGTACGTCACGTCGCGGTGCGTCAAGGCGTCCCCGCGTTCAAGAATTTGGGTAAGATTCTTGACAACGGAGGCCGCACCTTGCGGGATGCCACTTTTGATGTCTTCTTCTAAATCCCTTCGCCTATGAGCTTCGAACAAGTCGTAATTCATTTGCAGGCTTGCCGCCCCCAGAGATTCCTTGTAATAAAAGTTTTCTTTGTCTTGAAGCCTATGGAAAATGTTCAAAAAATCAAGCCTAATGCGTGAGACTTCTCTTTTTTTCCCGTGAATGATAGGCTCGTTATGTAAGCTGTGCTCGCCTTTAATTCCATAGTGATTTTCGGGGAGTTGCGAATTGATGAACCGCAAATCCCCAAGAACAAGCGAAACTTTCAGATGCTTGCCTGCCTTAACTTCTGTAATGCGTTCGATATGCGGGGCTATCACTATATCGTTTTTCTTGACTACATAAAGCGTTCCGTTGTATATGAATCCGCCTGTGCCATTTAAACACACCAAATGCAAACACCAATTTTTTAAATCGGGTCGGATGATGTCTGAAAAATTTTCGGAAAAAATGAATGGTGGTTGTTGTGAAAAACTAGAATTCTTTTGCAGCATAAATCAAATATAAAAATGATTTACGCAATATGTGAAACAATTCCAGTAAAAAGTGAAAGTTTTTGTTCAAAAATAAAGGTATAATTGTAATTACAAATAAAAACGTAAATCAGCTAGCGAAAAATCGCGGAGAAATTATGTCTAAGACTTTGATTCTTTTCTATTCACGCCCGGGAGCAAACTATGTCTCTGGAAACATCGTAAACCTCGAAAAAGGGAACTGCCTTGTGGTGGCAGAAAAAATTGCCGCAACCCTTCGACAAACCCAAGGTGCAGATTCCGTGGATATGTTCCAAGTGAAGCCGCAAAAAGAGTATTCGTCGAATTACACCAAATGCACCGAAGAGGCTAAAGCGGAGCTCAAAGCGGACGCACGCCCCGCATACATAGGGGATATTGATGTTTCGCCTTACGACAACATTATCGTGGGCTACCCCATTTGGTGGGGGACATTTCCCATGCCGCTTTGGACGTTCCTTGAAAATCACGATTTTTCGGGAAAGAAGATTATCCCATTCAGCACGCACGAGGGAAGCGGCCTTGGATATAGCGTAAAAGACATCCAAAAGCTTTGTCCAAAAGCAAACGTTATGGCTGGCATCGCAATTCACGGGAGTAGTGCCGCATATTGTGAAAGCGAAATCCAAAGAATTGTGGAAAGTATTTAACTGTTTTGGTATCAAAGAAAGCAACATACCGAGGGAAGAAATTTGGATTACAAGTTAAAATTACTTTGTTTGTTAATTATGTTGTTTACAGTAATTGTAGGTGCTAAGGAGAGTAAAATGCAAGTCCAAATTGAAATCGGAAATGATAAATACAATGCTTTTTTTGAAAACAGCGGAATTGCCCAAGCGGTAGCAGCACTATTTCCAAAGTCAGTCAAAATGGAAGAGTATGCGGCAAACAATGAATATTATGCACGGCTCGATTCTAAAATTTCATCAAAGGCTTCAGAAGTAGACAAGATTTTCGCGGGCGATATTATGCTTTATAATAGTATTTCGCTCGTTATATTCTATGCAGATGCAGAACACACTTCGGGCTATGTTAAACTGGGGCATATTGAAAATCCTACAGGCTTAAAAAAGTCGCTCGGTGCAGCTGGCGGAAAATTGCGTTTTTCGCTTGCGAATGGAGCGGCAAAAACCGATGAGGTGACAGAACTCCAAAACCTTTACCGCGAAATGTGGAAAATCCTCATAGCAAAAGACGCTTCAGGCATAAAACACACCCATGCAGAAAATTTCGTCTTGATGCACATGACAGGGAGTCGCATGAACCGTGCAGAATTTATTGCTGCCGTTCAAGACGGAACATTAAATTATTACACGGCTGATCACGACGAAATAAACGTAAAAATTGACGGAAACCATGCGACTCTTGTCGGGAAATCCCGCGTGAACGCAGCGGTTTATGGCGGTGGCCGCCATACCTGGCGTTTACAGCAAAATATGACTTTAGAAAAAATAAACGGCGTGTGGCTTTTTACGCATTCAAAAGCGAGTACATATTAAAGACTTTACGCAATTTGTGAAACAAATTAGGCAAAAAGTGAAAGTTTTTCATGATTTTGTAATGTATATTCGTGTAAAACAAGAGATGATTATATGGAACAGAATGAAACTAAAACTTACCAGCAAGGCTATGTTTATGAACTGATGGACAAAGGCGGCCCTACATTTGCAACAGAGCCGTATTTCAAGGAAGCAAGTGCCGAAATGATTCGTGCACGCACGCTTTGTGCACGTGCAAATGCAACGCTCCCAGACGACCCAAGTTATGTAAAATACCTGGAGGAATTATTCGGACGATCT
Source organism: Fibrobacterales bacterium Fibro_02 (assembly GCA_001603905.1). GTDB lineage: Bacteria > Fibrobacterota > Fibrobacteria > Fibrobacterales > Fibrobacteraceae > Fibrobacter. Next base: position 12,152 of record LVAE01000069.1, on the reverse strand, counting down.
TTAGAGGACATTCGCATTTTAACACCGTTTATTTGCGACTTTGGAAACCGCGTGAAATTCGGGAAGAACGTGTTCATCAATCATTCTGCTATTTTATCTGCAAGCGGTGGCATTGAGTTTGAAGACGGCGTATCTGTTGCACCAGGTTGCCGTATTGCTACAATCAACCACGATTTTAACGAACGCCACACGAAATACACCTATGGAAAAGTGACCATCAAAAAGAACGCATGGCTTGGCATGGGGGTAACTGTATGCCCGGGAGTGACCATTGGCGCGTATGCAGTAGTTGCGGCAGGTGCAGTGGTAACGCACGATGTTCCTGATTATGCGGTCGTTGGAGGCGTGCCAGCAAAGGTCATCAAAATGCAAAATCCAAGTGAGCAGAAGGAATTGTAAAATAGATTTTGAACTCTATATTTATATTAAACACTATGAAAAAACTTACCTTGATTCTTTTAACACTTCTTCTGGGGGTCACCATGGCTGCAGAAAAGAAAATCCTCGTCGTTTACTATTCCCGCGCCGGCGAAAACTATTCCGTCGGGACAATCACCAAGGGCAATACCGAGATTATTGCCGAGATGATCGCGAAAAAGACGGGCGGCACGCTCTTGCATGTGGAACCCGCGAAAGAATACCCGAAGAAATACGACGACTGCATCAATGTGGCAAAGAAGGAACTTGCACAGGACGCGCGTCCGGCCATCAAGCCGGTGAATGTGAACCCCGAAGACTTCGACGAGATTTACGTCGGTTACCCGGTGTGGTGGGGCGAGATGCCCATGCCGATGTTCACTTTCTTCGAGAAGTACAATCTGAAAGGCAAGACGATTCACCCGTTCGTGACGCACGAAGGCAGCGGGCTTTCGGGCGTGCAGCGCCTCAAGAAGGTGACCGGCGCGAACGTGACGGCGGGACTCGCCATTTACGGACACGTGGCCCAGAACGAACGCGAAAAGGCTCAGAAAGAAGTGGACAAGTGGGTGAAGTAGCAAGAAGGCGAACGTTCCCGCAAAACTCGACGCCGGCAAGAACTGGAGCAAGACTGTCGGCAACAAGGAAATCCTCGTCATCCCCGGAGCCTCCCACGTGGATCTCTACGACAACCAGAACGTCATCCCCTTCGAAAAGCTTGGCGAATTTTTCAAAGCGAATTTGAAGTAAATTTGCTGGAGGCGAGACCTACAAGGATGTCATTCCCGGCTTGACCGGGAATCGCCTTTTAATTATCGGATTAAACTTTATTTAGAGTTTTTTATGAAGATACATATCCTTTACATCGTCGTTTTATTGCTGTTCGCTGCATGCTCTGCTGATGCGGCTTCGTCTGTCAAGCCGACGCAACCCGAAGCTCAGACGCCGAAATCGTCCGCCAATTCATCCGCCCAAACGGAGGCTACCGTGAAACTCAAAATCCATGTGAACGATACCGCCTTCACGGCAACGTTCGAAGAAAATTCCTCCGCCAAGGCCTTCGCCGAATTCCTTGCGCAGGGCGACCTCACGCTCGACATGCACGACTACGGCAGTTTCGAGAAGGTGGCCGACCTGCCGCGCAGTTTTCCGCGTAACGACAAGCAAATCGACACCGACGCGGGCGACATCATCCTTTACCAGGGCAATTCCATCACCATCTACTACGACAAGAACTCCTGGAACTTCACGCGCCTCGCCCGTATCGATAACGTGAACAAGAAACGCCTCCAGCAGATCCTCGGAAAAGGGAACGTGAAGGCGACATTCTCGGTGGAATAAACGTCCGAAAGCTCTAACTAACCCTCGATTTTTTGTGTAATCAAATTTTTACACAAAAATTTTAGTTGTTCTATTGACATTACAATGATAATTGGATATATTTTGTGTTGTAACAATTAAAGAACAACTACTTAAAATCAAACAAAACGGGCATGGCCCAAGGAGATTTAAAATGGAAAAGAACAACTTCAAGACCGTAAAACTTGGCAAGGGCGTCGTGGAAGTCTACGATTTCGGGGCGGTCAAGCTGCACGCCTACAAGACAAACGACCTGATAACCGACGAATGTTTCTTGCTGGAAAAGGGCGGCAAGATGTTCATGGTCGAAGCCCCCTGTTTCTTCGACAACATCAAGGAACTGGAGGCCTACATCAAGGGCCTTTCGGTTGAATTCGTGGGCACGGTGATTGCCTACCATGGCGCGGGCGCGACCTTCATGAAGGGTGCTCCCGTGTACAGCACCCGCCATGCCGACGATTACAACCATAACGGGGGAGGTGCTGCCCTGGTCAAGAATTTCACGGCGGCTTTTGGCGATGCTTTTGACAGCTCCATCTACGCGACGACGGACTTTATCGAAGGCGAGACGTTGAATCTGGCGGGCATCGACATGCGCATTGTCGCGACCCAGGAGGCATTCGATATCGAGTTTCCCGAAATCAACGTTGTCTACACCCACATGATGGGCCACGACGTTCATTCCATCGTGGCAGGGAGCAAGCACGCCGATGCCATCATCGCGCAGCTCACGGATTACATCGACCGCGGAATTTCCCTGATTCTCACGTCACACTACACGGTGGAAAATCTGGAAGATGCCCGTGCAAAAATCCAGTACCTGAAGGTGATGAAGAATATTGCCCTCAAGAACGTGAACCCGGCGGCATTCAAGAGCGCCATGAAGCAGGAATTTGCGAACTACTCCGGCGAAAACTACCTGGACATGACGGCGGGAATGTTCTACAAATAGGCCAAGGCACGCGTGAACGCAGGCAACAATTGTTAAATTGTGGATTATGAAAGTCAGCGTTCGTTTTACGGCGGCGGTCCATACCTTGCTTTGCATCCACTTCTTCGAGGGTGCGGAACGGGTGACCTCGGAATTCATATCGGGCAGCACCGGCGTGAATGCGGTCATCATCCGCAAGGTCCTTTTGCAGTTGCAAAAGGCGGGCCTGGTAGAGACGGCTCCTGGCGTAGGGGGCTCTCACCTTGCGCGTCCTGCCGACAAGATAACGCTCCTGGATGTCTACAAGGCCATCAACGATAACGACGAGGAACGGATTGTCTTCAGTTTCCACCCGGAACCGAATCCGCTGTGCCCCGTAGGCAGGAACATCCATCGCCTGCTGGACCCGGCCCTGAATTCGGCGCAGACGGCTCTGGAAATGGAACTGGAGAAGACGACATTGAACGGACTCGCCGCACAACTCAAGACCGCCCCTGAACCGTCCGGGAGGAATCATGAACCAAGCAGAGCGCAGATTATTCCTGATAAAGTATCTACTGGCGGAAAGTCCCAGATACAGCGGCACGACCATCCCCGCGGACGCCGAAGGACAGAAAATCCTGCTACGTTCCTTGATGAACGTGCGGGAGGCCGCCCCCGCAAGCGATGAATTCTACAGGATTCAGGACGAATACCTGCAGGAATCCATCCGTGACCGCGGAATAACGGATGTCGCGGACATCGAAAGTGTTGGCAGGCGGTTCAGTGCGGGTGCGCCAGACCTGTTTGGCGATTCCTTTTTCCTGTGGCGCGGCGATATCACCACCCTCAGGGTGGATGCAATCGTGAATGCGGCCAACAGCGGTATGACGGGTTGCTGGCAGCCTTGCCACAGCTGTATCGACAACTGCATCCACACTTTCGCGGGGGTCCGCCTCCGTAGCGCTTGCGACGCCCTGATGAAACGGCAAGGGCATCACGAACCTACGGGACAGGCGAAAATCACGCCGGCCTACAACCTGCCCTGCAAATACGTGCTGCACACGGTGGGGCCAATCGTGGGCTACGGCCTTACGGAACGGGACTGCGAACTGCTGGAATCGTGCTACAGGAACTGCCTCGAAGTTGCGGCCCGGAACGGCGTGGAATCTATCGCCTTCTGCTGTATTTCTACAGGCGTATTCCGTTTCCCGCCGGAACGCGCCGCCCAAATCGCGGTGGATACGGTGCTGGAATGGAAACGCCGTACGCAAAACCCCATGAAGGTTGTCTTCAACGTTTTCAGCGAAAAGGACGAGGCTATCTATGCGCGGATTTTTGAAAAAATCAACGGATGATTTTTCTGCCGAAGTATCGAGACTGAAAAAGACGCTGGCAAGGGCGGAAGCCATTGTCGTTGGTGCGGGCGCAGGACTTTCGACATCGGCGGGATTTACCTATTCCGGGGAACGCTTTGTCAAGTACTTCGCCGACTTTTCTGTAAAGTACGGCTTTTCGGACATGTATTCCGGCGGCTTTTTCCCTTACGGGACTCCCGAAGAAATGTGGGCCTTCTGGAGCCGCTATGTCACGATAAACCGCTATATGGCCGCCCCGAAACCCGTCTACGAAAATCTCCTGAAAATCCTACGGGATAAGGATTACTTTGTCCTTACCACCAACGTGGACCATTGTTTCCAAAAAGCGGGCTTTGACAAAGAACGGCTCTTTTACACCCAGGGCGATTACGGGCTTTTCCAATGCAGCAAGCCGTGCCACCCCTGCACCTACGACAACGAAAAGCAGATTCGTGCCATGTTCGACGCCCAGGGATTTTCAAAAGAGACGGGCTTGTTCGGCGCCATGACCGTCCCTGCGGAACTGTTGCCCAGATGCCCTATTTGCGGCCGCCCCATGTCCATGAACCTGCGTTCCGATTCCACCTTCGTAGAAGACGACGGCTGGCATCGTGCTGCAAAACGTTACCGCGAATTTCTCGACAGATGTAACGCCATGCGCGGCGGAAACGTGCTGTTCCTGGAACTGGGCGTAGGCATGAACACCCCCGGAATCATCAAGTACCCGTTCTGGCAAATGACTGCCCTGAATTCGAACGCCACCTACGCCTGCATCAACTACGGACAGGCCTACGCTCCCGACGACATCGGACCCCGCTCGTTATGCGTCGACGGCGATATCGGCGAGGTTGTTGCGGCATTCTTGATGTCGCCGGACGCCACACCTGGCGTTTGCAACAGGATATAAAACGGCAAAGGGAACGTGAAGGCGACATTCTCGGTGGAATAAATGTTTTCTTGTCACCTTAAAAAAAATACAATTATTCTCTTGCTTTTTTAAAATAATGTTTGTATATTTACGAACAACGAACAGGGACCGAAATGGCCAAAAAAAGCAAATACTGTGAAGAAACCGAGACCTTGGCGAGGTATGCCAAGGCTTTGGCGCATCCCGCACGCGTAAGTATCATGCAGTTCTTGGCCAAGCGCAATACCTGTTATTTTGGCGATATCCACGAAGAATTGCCCATTGCGAAGGCCACGGTTAGCCAGCATTTAAAGGAACTAAAAGAGGCTGGTTTGATTCAGGGTGAAATCGAAACGCCCAAGGTCAAGTACTGCATAAACAAAAAGAACTGGAAAAAGGCCCAGGCATTGTTCAGTGATTTCTTCAATAAAGATTTTTGCAATAGGAAATGCGGTTGCTAAAAAATTTTGCTATATATGTTCGTTATTCTACGAACTACAAACAAGAAAAGAGGAAAAATGAAAAACATAAAAATACTCATGAGCCAGTGTGGCTGTAACATTGCTTTCGCCGAATCTGTTGAAAAAATCGTTAAGGAATCGGGCCTAGAAGCTTCAGTTTCCCGCGTCGACGATGTTGTTCAAATGCTTCCGTACAATGTCATGACTTTACCCGCGCTTGTTGTCGATGAACGGCTTGTGTCCACAGGTAAAATTAGCGAAGATAAAATAAAAGAACTTATCAAAGGTGAAATATGAAGATTCTCTTTCTTTGTACAGGCAACAGGTGCCGTAGTCAAATGGCCGAAGGATTTCTCAAGGCTTTGGATTCGTCGTTGACCGTATGTTCTGCAGGAACGTTTCCGGCAAAGAACGTGCATCCGACTGCAATCGAAGTGATGAAGGAACGAGGGATTGACATTTCCCTTAATAAGCCCAAAAATGTGTCGCAGTACCTTGATACATCGTGGGACTACGTTGTCACCGTCTGCGACAAGGCGAAAGAAAATTGTCCGATTTTTTTGGGGGCTGTCAAGAACAGAATTCATCTTGGTTTTGATGATCCTGACGCGTTCAGTGGGTCTGAAACCGAAATTTTGCAGGAATTTCGTCGTGTAAGGGATGAAATAGACACTGCAGTAAGGGCTTTCTATGATACAATCTTTCGCCGATAATCTTGTTTACAACATCATTGGATTGGATGGCTCGTCTCCTTTGGGTTCGACGATAAATTTCTTCGTTTACGACAGCCTCAAAATTATCCTGATATTGCTTTTTATTAGTTTCCTGATGGGGCTGCTGAATACATTTTTCCCGATTGAGGCGATTCGCAATTTTTTGTCGTCGCATCGTTTGTACGGAGTCCAATATTTCCTCGCCGCAATCTTCGGAGCGGTTACCCCTTTCTGCTCATGTTCCAGTATTCCCCTGTTCATCGGTTTTGTCAGGGGCGGCATCCCCCTTGGCGTCACGTTCAGTTTTCTTATAACATCGCCACTTGTAAACGAGGTCGCTGTTGCCATGCTTGCGGGAACATTCGGATTGAAAGTGACTGTGATTTATGTAGGTTCCGGCGTGTTTCTTGGAACATTTTTAGGGATGTTCCTGGAACGGTTCAAACTGGAAAGATTTCTAAGCGAATGGGTGAAAAATTTGCAGCGGACAAACGAATCCGTCAATAACGATTCAAAGCCATGTAGCCTTAAGCAAAGATTCGTTCAAGTACTGCAGAAAATACCCCAAGTAGCAAGGGATGCCCTTGGTGTAACGCGTTCGGTTTTGCCCTATGTGCTTGCTGGCATTGCAATCGGCGCATTAATGCACGGTTATGTTCCTTCGGGATTTTTTGAAGAATACCTGTCAAAAGACAAATGGTTTGCCGTTCCCCTGGCGGTAATTCTTGCCGTTCCCATGTACGCAAATGCAGCTGGAGTTATTCCCATTGTCGAGGTTCTTGTTCAAAAGGGTGTCGCTCTTGGCACGGCTCTTGCCTTTATGATGGCCGTTGTGGGACTCTCGCTCCCCGAAGCCATGCTTTTGAAAAAGGTCATGACACTTAAGCTGATATTCGTCTTTTTCGGAACGGTTACAGCGGCAATCATCGTTCTTGGAATCGGTTACAATCTTTCTATAAGTTCCTGATTATTTAGTTTGTATATTTTATAAGGATGTATTTACGGAATATAGCGACATTTAAAAAGATATTGGTGCTTATGCTGTTCGCAGCATTTGCCGGTTTCGCACATGCTGAAATGCCCGCAGCCGATTCGACAAGCGTGGATTCCGCAGCCATCGATAGCGCACAAAAGCTTTCCCCGTTCGATCACCTGGGACACAACATGTTGCTGAGTGCGTTCGGTTGGCCGCTCGGGTTCCACATGCTCGGTGGCGCGCTTACGTACAAGTTCTCGATGGAAAACAACGACCTGATGGTGGCCCGTTTTGCGGCACGTCAGGATCAACTTGTTTACGGCATTGCGTTCACTCCCGGCATGATGATGGGAACGTTCTTCCCGATTCTTGTTCCGGGCTACATGTACTTTATCAGCGACAACCGTGCACTGAGCAACACCGGTGCCGTCGCCGTGCAAGCTACCGCCGTGGCTTTCCTCTACAACAACATCCTCAAGGCGATTTCGGCACGCGAGCACCCCGACGCAGAACTCAACAGCGGCGAGCGTTCCCGTGACTTCAAGTGGGGATTCTTCAGGCGCGGAGTCTTTTACGGCTGGCCTTCGGGGCATTCCATGACCAACGCGGCCATGGCCATGAGCATCGCAAGCTACAACCGCGACAAGCCCCTCGTCGTGGCGGGCTGCGCCCTGTATGCGGGCTACATCGCGACAAGCATGGTGCTCGGCGCAAAAGGCGAAGCCCACTGGTTCTCCGATGCCGTCGCGGGCACCCTGATGGGAGCCTCCATCGGCTGGTACATCGGCAGCGTGTTCTACAAGGAAAAGGTCGGCGAAAAGCAGACCCCGCCCAAATTCACCATCGCCCCGCTATTCTACGACGACACCAAAGGCGCCGTGCTCAGCGTGAGAATATAAGCCAAACGCCTGGTACACAACCTTGCGTAACGATGAAAGGGGGAAAAATGCATAAACCTCTTGACAACCGCCATCTAGTAATTTATATTTAGTGCACAAGTGTGTAGAAAATTATTTTCTCGCACGGTGTAAAACAAGCAAAGCCCCGCCTTTTTTATGCATGTAGGCGGAGGGAGGAAAGATGAGTGAGGATAAATGGCCGAAATCGGTCCCAAATCCACAAATTAACGGTCAAATGTATTGCATTTGCATTGAAAATGAATTAGATTTGTATAAAAATGAGGTAATTCATATGGCAAATGCAGTTTTGCAAACAAGAATCGACAAAGCCACTAAGGACCAGGCGGAAGATTTATTTGAATCACTCGGACTGGATATCACTACGGCTATTAGACTTTTCTTGAAGCAGGCGATTAATCAGCGCTGCATCCCTTTCGATATCGTTCCGCCTCAACGCGAGTTCTCGGATTCGACGTTGGCCGCTATTGAAGAGGCGAAAGGCCTTGCTAGGAACCCCAGGGCAAAAAGGTATTCTTCTGCCAAGGAACTCCTTGAGGATTGCAAGTAATGGTCTATGAACTTATTAAGACATCTCGTTTTAAGGCGGGAGTGAAACTTGCTCGGAAGCGGGGGCTGGACATTTCTCTTCTGGAAGATGTCATTGAAAAATTGCGACTTGATCAACCGCTTGAAGCAAAGCATCGTAACCATGAATTGACGGGAAATTTCAAAGGTGTCTGGGAATGCCATATTCAACCAGATTGGCTTTTGCTTTACTTGAAGGACAATGGTGTACTTGTGCTGACCTTGGTCGATACGGGAACGCACAGCGATATTTTCAAGAAATAATCACCGAAGTTTTTTCCGACAGCAAACCATAAAAGCATTTGCTTTCACTATGCGTCACACGCATACTGAGCATGAAAATTAAGCATTTTGTGCATGCTCCGAAAAAATTTATATTATATGCAAAGCATTTCGGAGTGGCAAAGTGAAACTCAAGTTTTTAACGCTATTTTCAATCCTTGCGCTCGCTGCGAGCGTGTTTGCGGAGAGTGCCATGAGCAACATTACGGTAAACCTGCGCTATACGGGTAAGAACGGGGCGGCAAAGAAGTTCGCCGAAGAGATGGTTTCTAGCGGGACGGTGGCGAAAATCCGTGCCGAGAAGGGCAACATCCGCTACGAATATTTCCAGTCGCTGGACGATCCCGAGACCATCTTGCTGATTGATGCGTGGGAAAGCCAGGCGGCCATCGACGTGCACCACGCTTCGCCCATGATGAAGACAATTGCGAAACTCCGCGACAAGTACGACTTGAAAATGACTGTCGAACGCTACACGCCCGACAACACCATGCCCAAGACCGACGAAAAGTTCATCAGGAAGTAAGTCGCGACAATGCAGCGCCCGCGCGCAGTTTGGCGATAAGGCGACCAGCGGGAAATAGATTCTACGCCAGCGTCACCTTAAAAAATTCCACGTTCATTTCGCGGTCGGCGAGGGGCACAATCTTTCGGTCCTTGGGAATTTCGTAATCGAACTGGTGGTCCGAAACGAATGTCAACAGCGAAGACTGCTCAATGAGCTTTGAAATGCCCTTCACGCTGTCGTGCTTGATGAAGGTGGCGTCGGGAATCTTCTTGCGCTTGACCTGCTCCCAGAAGCCCACGTTGCTGCGCTGGATGATGGTTTCGCCCTTGAGTTCCCGGAGCCGGATGGACTTGCGCTTGGCCAGCGGGTGCTTTTTCGGGAGTGCAATCGAGAGCCGCTCCTGCATGTATTTTTCGGCGCGGTATTTCTTTGCGCGGGGGGCCTTGAGCGTGATGCCGACATCCGCTGTGCCTTCGTTCAATGCCTTCAGTACGCCCGCCTCATTGTCGATAATCTTGTAGGTGACCTGTGCCCCCGGGTGCTTTTCTTGCAGTTCCTGCATCATCCGCATGGCGGGGAGGATGGCCACCGACGCGATGGAGAATGTGCGCATGCCCGCTCCCTGCGGGCTTACCTTTTCCATCATCTCGCTTTGCAAGTCCATGATGCGCTTTGCGTATTCGGCGACCGTGCGTCCCTTCTCGTTCAGCTCGATGCGGTTCTTTTTGCGCTCGAAGAGCGGAGCACCGATTTCGTCTTCCAGCTTCTTGAACGCGCGGCTCACCGCCGGCTGCGAAGTGTAGAGCTTGTCCGCTACGGTAGAAAGGGTCCCGTATTCCAGGAACCCGGCCAGCAATCGCAAAATGTAGGTCTCGACAAACATAAAAAGCCCCTTTTGGGGGAGAATATAATAAATCCGCTATGCGTCAAGCGAATAGTGGGGGTGATTTTCACCAGTTCTCGTAGCGGCGTCCCGTATTTAAGGAGGCTATTTGCTTCATTTCGTCGTCTGTCAACTCGAAGTCGAAAATCGATATGTTTTCTGCGATGTGGTCAGGGTTCTTGGAGCCCGGAATGGCAATGTAGCTCGATTGCACATGCCAGCGCAACACCACCTGTGCGGCCGATTTCCCGTGAGCCTTCGCTATCTTTGTGACAACCTTGTTCCCCAAGACGTCTTCGGTGTGGCCGCGCCCGCCCAGCGGGTAATAAGATTCCACCACAGCGCCGTATCGTTTTGCGTATTCCTTGTATTCCGTGTTCTGGTAAAACACATGGTTCTCGTTTTGCACCACGGCAGGCTTGATTTCGAAATCGGCAAAAAAGCGTTTCGCCGTCTTTTCGGTGTAGTAATTCGATATGCCGATGGAACGGATCTTCTTCGCCTTCACCGCGCGTTCCATAGCCTTGTAAACCGCCTTGTCTTCGGCGACGCTCCCGTGCTGGTGCAACAGCATCAAATCAATATATTCGAGCCCCAGCTTTTCGAGTGAGTCGTCGATGTCTTCGTCCAGGGAACTGCTCCACGGCACCAGTTTCGATGTCACGAACAAATCTCCACGCTTCACGAGCCCATCGTCAATCGCCCGACGAATACCCCTACCCACGGCTTCTTCGTTGTCGTAATATTTTGCCGTATCAATCAGTCGATACCCGTTCTTGATGGCGACATAGACTGCGTCTTCAGCCACCTTACCGCGCAAAGTCCAAGTGCCAAGCCCGAGAACCGGCATATCGAAACCCGAATTCAACTTGACCGTTGGGGCCGCCCCTTTGCTATTCTGCACGATCGAATCTCCTTTGTTCGAAACTTTCGGCATAGCCTGCGACGCAGCATCGCTCGAACACGCCATGAACAGGAAAACGAACAAGAAACTGAACCACCTCATGCCCTAAAAATAACCAAATCCCGCCATAAATCAAAATACTTATTTCGCATAAAAGATATGCTTTGAAGGCATAGGCGGGGAAAGCTCTAAATTTGCGCCAGTTCAAATGGAATTTTAGCCCGAAAATGGATTATTTGTTTTTTTTCAAGTGCAGGTGGCCGCTTCCGCTATGCGCTACACGCATACAGGGCATAAAAATTACGCATTACGCGGCTGTGCTGGATTTATTTATATTATAGACAACCGGTTCAAGGAAATTTTTAACAGAAAAGGCGGATCCCATGAAAAAAATCACCTTGATTCTTTTGTCACTTCTTCTAGGAGTCTCTATGGCAGCAGAAAAGAAAATCCTCGTTGTTTACTATTCCCGCGTCGACGAAAACTACAGCGTCGGGAACATTTCCAAGGGCAATACCGAAATCATTGCCGAGATGATCGCGAAAAAGACGGGCGGCACGCTCTTGCACGTGGAGCCCGCGAAGGAATACCCCAAGGGCTACGACGACTGCATCAACGTGGCCAAGAAGGAACTTGCGCAGGACGCGCGCCCGGCCATCAAGCCGGTGAACGTGAACCCCGAAGAATTCGACGAAATTTACGTCGGTTACCCGGTGTGGTGGGGCGAGATGCCCATGCCCATGTTCACTTTCTTCGAGAAGTATAACCTGAAAGGCAAGACGATTCACCCGTTCGTGACTCACGAAGGCAGCGGCCTCTCGGGTGTGCAGCGCCTCAAGAAGGTGACCGGCGCGAACGTGACTCCCGGCCTTGCCATCTACGGACACGTGGCCCAGAACGAACGCGACAAGGCCCAGAAAGAAGTCGATAAGTGGGTAAAGTAGGCTGATTGCGCCTCACTTAGGATTGCTAGTCCTCTTCTTCAATTCA
>LVAE01000068.1 GCA_001603905.1 Fibrobacterales bacterium Fibro_02 | reverse complement strand
ATGTTCCTTGAACAAGCAAAGGCTGATAAAATGGAACCTAAATTTGTTTCGAAGCCCACTCGCAAAAAACAAGTGGCTTAATAATTTTAAAGGCGGTCATTTGACCGCCTTTTTTGGAATGACTGCTACGACGTCCGTTTCTTCGTCGCCGTTTGGAACTCATTCAGCAAACATCTTTTTACATCGAAAATGGCATTCAAACGCCAGAAAAAAACGTGTATATATATGGATAGGGACAGTCTCTATTCGCCCGCGACAGGCTTTTTCGCAAAAAAATTATGCATATATCGCAATTGAGGTTATTGACTTTAGAATGATATATATGTATATTATAGATACAAATGTAAGGTTTGACGAGGAAAAGGCTCTAAGAGTTTTGCAAAAACATGGTGTCAACATGGAAGATGTTCGCCAAGAGATTATTGCGAAACGATTCGATGTTCAAGAAGTCGCAAACCAAGAAGGACATCCAGGACAGAAAATGTTCGTGGTGTTGGTGAACGGATACGCTCATTGCGTTCCATTTGTTGTTGAACAGGACGGAACAATCTTTCTTAAAACGGCTTTTCCAAGCAGAGTTTATCAGCGGAGGTATGAAAATGGAAATCTCAGATTCAAAGTATGAACCGATAGACGACGAAGAACGTTCGCTGATGGAAGCTATTGAGCGCGGCGACACAAAGCCAGTCCCGAAAGAAGAACTGGAAGCAATCAAAGCCTCGATCAAGGGAACTGCGCACAACATCACGATTCGTATGAACGACGACGACATCGAGGGCATGAAGGCAAAAGCTTCTCGCCTTGGAATAAACTATCAAACTTTAATAAAAACGCTTGTACACCGCTACCTGACAGGCGGAATTACAATCAACGAAACATTCTAATTCATACAAAAGGCGGTCATTGACCGCCTTTGCTTTTTACAGTTCTTCTGCGAATTCGCTCATGGGCTTGCGCACGGGGTGGCGTGGCGAAGGACCGCCTTCGGCAGGGTCGGCGTAACCCACATCCAAGAAGCAAGCCAGCTTGAGGTTTGCCGGGAAGCCGAAGGCCTTTTCGATTTCAGAGGCGTTGAAGCCGCGGGCCCACAAGGTAGCAAGGCCTAAGTCGGTCGCCTGCATCATCATCGAGGTCGTCACGATGCTTGAATCCATGTCGCCACTCACAAAATCGTCGTGGTAGGTCACGGGAGAATAGCACTTATCCTTGTCGTAGCAGACCATGAGCACCACGGGCGCGTTGTAGGCCATGCGGGTAATGCCGCGGAGCTTGGCTAGGGCGGCCTCGGACTTGAGTACCTTCACCGTCACCGGCAGGCCATTCACTGCCGTCGGAGAAAGGCGCCCCGCTTCGAGCACGAGGGAAAGTTTTTCGGGTTCTACAGCCTTGTCGCTGAACTTGCGGCAGCTGTAACGATTCTGGGCGAGTTTGATAAATTCCATGGTTTACCTATAAAACATACAACGCAAGCAAAATAATAAAAGCGATAAACGGGATTGCGAAAATCGAGAGGAAACGCAGGCAGTAGAGCGCGACATTCAAGTTCCAGAAGAACAGGCGCCAGCGGCCCCGCTTTGTTGAGGCAATTTCCGCCTGACAATCGGGACAAATGTTGCCGACCTTATTACGGTAACGAATGGCAAGATTACTCTGCATCGGGTACATCCCGACCTTGTCGTTAAATTCCTTGTTGCAAACGGAGCACGTGCACTGCATAATTCTAATGTAGTAAAAAAATTTAGCGATACCGATCAAGATTAGATTGCCGCGTCGCTCACATACCTTTAAACAGGGTCGTTATGGTCAGCGAATCATGAAGGCCTAAGCTTCCGAGATAATCGTACCGTAACACCCAAGTAATAACGGTATCTTTTTCGAGCGGCGATTCCAGCTTATTTTCGAGAAAGAACGGCTCCTTTTCATAAGCAGTCGGGTAACTGCCCAAAAGAGACGCCACAACGGCTGTTGTACACACGGTCTTGTCCCCTTTTTTTGTACAAAGGCTCCGGTGGCCTTTTTCCGCCCATTCAGGCAAACCTTCAAACGTAATAAAATACCCTGTAAACAAGGAGTCCATTCCAAAAATCGGTTTTCGGGTATCTAGCGTGTCAAGTGCCTTGCGGAATGCAGAAGTATCAAAGGGAGGTGCATTGACGGCCGGAACATAGTCCGTCCAAGCATTAGGGCCATAATTCAAGAAGGTCGTATCGTAAACGTCCTTGTAGAGTGTCGGCAAATGCATCGTATCGCGATAAACCCGGTCGTGTACGCACTTAAAACCGGAGCGACGGCACATCATCGAGCCCATCGCATGCCCCTCAGGAACATGAACAATCCGTGGATCCGGGTACGCCACCACTTGTGATTGAGAGAGTTCAGTTGAATACACGACGCTGTAACAAAATATGCCTGTTTGGCAACTAAATGTTTTTTGCAAGGAATCCAGTTCACAATAAACAGGAGGATGGCCACAACGATAAGACGCCCCAGGACGTTCATCAACGCGGATACCCACAAGCGTGTCGTAGTCATCGAGAAAACGGTCAAAATACTTGAATCCGATATAGTCGTGCTTTGTAACCACCGTATCTTCATAAGCGGTATCGCCATAGACAATCACCGTATCGCGAATAAAGACCGTATCGCAACGGGCCTGCAAAGAGTCCCACTCTTCCTCTGGCAAAATCTGGGTTTTTCCGGCACTGCACCTGCCATCGGGATCGTACCCCTCCGGAAGCGGATTCAAGGTTCCGCCATCGCACGAGGTAAGTATCACAGCGACAAACGACAACAAAGTAATTAAGAACAAACGAAGCATGACTGCAATATAGCAAACCATTACTTCTTCTTAACAGCAATCAGCACCACAGAGCCGAGAATTAAAATAATTCCTGCAATCAGGCGGCTAGTGAGAATTTCACCAAAGACAAGTACACCAATGCTCACTGCCGTCACGGGTTCCAAAGCTCCCAAAATTGCCGTCGGAGTAGACCCTATGCTTTTTACAGCCTTCACCATGAAAATGAGCGAGAGCACCGTCGGCACAAGGCCGAGCATAAAGCCCCAGCCCCACGAACTTGCCTGCGTAAACACCGGCGGGAGGCCCGAACCGAGCGTCACGGAATAAAGCAGCAAAAACACAAGGCAGAAGCAAATGGCGTAAAAAGTCATCTTGACCGAACCCATCTGCAAGTTGATGCGATTTGCCATCACCATGTAAATGGCGTAACTGATGGACGACAGGAACACAAGCAGGCATCCCACCGTGCTGAGCGTTGCGCCATCTCCCCCGCGGTACAAGAGGGCTATGCCCGCCATAGAAACCGCAATAGAAACAACCGTCCAAACCTTGATTTTTTCCTTGAAGAAAACCGCCATGAGCACCGAGACTTCGAGCGGATAAAGGAACAGAAGCGTAGAGGCTAGCCCCGCGTCCATGTACTTGAACGAGGCGTAATACGTGAGTGAACTCGCGGCAAACAAAAAGCCGAACGCGACTAGCGCACGGAACTCGCGAAACGAAATTTTAAAGTGCGAGCCCTTGGAAAGCATCACGACCATCAGCAACAATGCCGCCGTAAAGAATCGGTAAAAGAGAACCGTCTCGGGAGAATAATTCTGGGCATACAGATGCAACGCCCCCAGCGGATTCGTGCCATAGCAAATAGCCGAAAGGGCTGCAAAAAAGAAGCCTTTTAATGCGGAGATCCCCGCCTTCGCGGGGATGACATTATTGCGCGTGAAAGGCATATTAAATCGCGAACTTGGTGGCATCAGCCAACTGCACGCTGGCGATGCGAGAAATACCCTTGATTTCCTGCGTCACACCGTAGAGCATATCGGCTTCGGCCATGGTACGCTTGTTATGCGTCACCACGATGAACAAGGTCTGCTTGCTGAATTCGCGGAGCAGCGCCATAAAGCGGCCCACGTTAGCGTCATCGAGCGGGCCGTCGACTTCGTCCAGCACGCAGTACGGCGACGGCTTTTCCATGTAAATGGCAAACAGCAAGGCCGTTGCAGTCAGGGCGTGTTCACCACCGGAAAGCGCCTTGATACCGCGCATCTTCTTACCCGTGGGGCGCACGTTGATTTCGATGTCGGCATCGAGGATATCCATGGGCTTGCCCATTTCGTCCACCTTTTCGACAAGGCTCATCTTGGTTTCGCCGTTCAGGAACAGCTTACTGAACACGAACTGGAAGTTCTTCTGGATGCGGGCAAACGTATCGAGGTAACGGCTGCGGGCAATGTCGTCGAGCTTGGTGATGGTGCGGTCGAGCGAGGCGCGTGCGCGATCCAAGTCGTCGAACTGCGCTTCCACTTCCAACAGACGCTTCTTTTCGTCTTCGTAATCTTCCATCACGTTCACGTTGATGGGGCCCAGTTCCTTGATCTTTCCGCGGAGTTCGCGGATTTCACGGTCGGCTTCGGGCTGGCTATATTCCACACGTTCCACGTCTTCGGGGTTCGCGAGGTCTACGCTGTATTCGTTGGTGATACGTTCGGTGAGGCGGTCGAGGTTTGCCTGCAAGGCTTCCTGCCTGCGGCCCACGTCGTTCAATTCCTTCATCTTCTCGATCATGTCGTCGCGGAGGCGGTTGACTTCGCTGCGCCATTCTTCGAGGTCGCCCGATACAAGTTCGTACTTTTCGCGGGCCAGGTCGCGCTGATTTTCAAGTTCACGCAGAGCAGAATCCTTGCTCTGCACCTGGTCGGCGACTCCCCTGCCGTCTTCCTCGTTCTTCTGGATGGCGGCCTGGTTCTTTTCAATTTCAGCCTTACGGCCCTGAATTGCATTTTCCAGGAATTCCACCTGTTCGGCGATGTAATTCAGGCGGTTCGTATTCTGCGTGAGCTTTGCCGTCTTGTCCTGGGCGCTGCGCTCCAGTTCGCGAACGTCTTCTTCCTTTTCGCGGAACATCGTATCCTGTTCCGAAAGTTCGTCGTTCACGCGGGAATATTCTTCTTCGATCTTTTCGAGAGAAGCCTGGGCGTCCATGAGTTCCTGGTCGCTATTCTTGGAGGCTTCCGCCGCCTGAATCTTGGATTCGGCGTTCTGCATTTCGCCCTGCAACTGCGCAAGTCTGCGGTCGCAGCCGGCGATAATGTTATTCTGGATCGAAATGCCGGCGTTGCCGCCGCGCTTCATGTCTTCTTTTTCGCGGATTTCGTCGACCAACGAAGCTAGCATCTGTGTGTCTTCGTCGACCAAATCCTGCAAGCGGCCAATTTCTTCTTCGGCCTGAGCCACTTCGAGGTTTACGCCTTCCAACAGGCTGTTCGCCTCGGCAATTTCGTTCTTGCGACTGAGCGTTCCGGAAGTCGCCGTACCGCTGCTCATCAGGCCGCTCGTACGCACAATGCCTTCGGGCGCCACAAAGCAGAGGTCTTCGCCGCGCATGGCTCGCGCAAGGCGCACCGCCGTCGAGAGAGAATCTACGACAAAGTAACGAGAAAGCAGCGCCTTGAGCCAGCCTGCAATCTGTTCGTCGGCAGTCACATAATCCTTAAGGCAACCCACGACACCGTCGCCCTGGAGCGTTCCGGAATAGGGTTCGGCACCGGCACCCACCAGCGCGAGCACCGCCTTGCCAACGTTTTCGCCCTTCATGGCATCCACCGCGGCAATCGCCGCGTCATCCGAGGCAACGACCACGGCATCCATCAAGTCACCGAGGGCGGCCTCCACTTGAGCGGCATATTCGGGAGCGGCTTCGATACGTTCCGACAGGAGCCCGCCCACCAGGTCCGCCTTATGCTCCATGAGCCAGCGGCTAGCATCGGTGCCCTCGTTGGCAACGCTCTGTAAAACGTCGATTCGAGAGGTGAGCCTTGCCACCTCGTTCTTCAGTTCCTGCAGTTTCTTCTGGGCTTCGAGCAAGTCGGCGCGTTCGGCATCGAGCCGCTCTTCGCGCGTCGAGCGCTGTTCGGTAAGGAGTTCCAGGTCTGCATCGGCGGCTTCGAGGCCAGCGTTAATATCTGCCAGGGCCGATTCGGCGCTCGCCTTCTGCGACTGCACCTGTTCCATTTCGGCACGCCACTTGGAGAGGTTCGCCTGCAACAGCCCCGATTCGGCATCCATACGCTCGAAACGGCTCTTGAGGGAGTTCACCTGGTTCGTCTTCTGCAGGCGTTCGTTCGCAAGCTCCCTTGACTGGGTACGCAGGTCATCCACCTTGTCGCGCATAACCTGCAAAATTTCGCGTTCGCGCTCCAGCAAGGCGTTCATTTCGTCCACGTCGCTGTCGGAACTGAGCACCGCATTTTCTTCTTCCAAACGAGCGCGTTCAGAGAGAAGCTCCTGCACCTTGCCCGTATTGCGGTCAATTTCTTCCTGGGACTTTTCGTTCGCGGCTTCCAAGTTCGAAATCACGTCGCGAATGCGGCCCATGCTGTTGTTCAAGTCGTTGAGCTCGATAGTCGCCTTCTGCACCTCGCGTTCCAAGTCGCGGTAGGCGTTTTCGTCTTCGGCAATCAACAGCTTCTTTTCGTCAATCTTTGCCTGCAACACCGTCGCATTCGTCTTCGAATTTTCCACATCGTGGTTCAGACGGCGGGTCGCGGTATCGAGGGTTGCAAGCCCCTCTTTCATGTCCTCGAACTTGTCGATACTGACCGAGAGGTCCAGTTCACGCAGGCGCTTAGAAAGGCGCTTAAATTCGTTGACCTTTTCGGCCTGGGTCTCGTACAGTTTTACGGAACGGCGCACGCTGCGCAGGTTGTCTTCCACACGTTCCATATCCATCTGCACGCGTTCAAGCTGGCGGCGGGTTTCCTTGCGCTGCTGCTTGTACTTGCTCACGCCGGCGGCTTCTTCGAACAGCACGCGGCGGTCGTCCGCCTTGTCAGAAAGAACCGCCTTGATCATGTCGGCGTTCATCTGCGAATAGGTACTGGAACCGAGGCCCGAGTCAAAAAGCAGGGCATGCACATCGCGCAGGCGGCATTCCTGGTTATTAATCAGGTATTCGCCCGAACCGTCACGGTGCACGCGGCGGGTCACAATCACTTCGGAATATTCAGAATTCAGGGTGCCGTCGCTGTTATCGATGACAATGGAAACTTCGGCAAGGCTCATGGCGGC
>LVAE01000067.1 GCA_001603905.1 Fibrobacterales bacterium Fibro_02 | reverse complement strand
CAATGAATATAGTAGCTTATGCTACCCTCTTATTAAACTCCTGCATGGTCCATTCGTTTTACGCATAAAAAATATTCTTTTTCAAATCGATAAAAATCAATTTTATATTGTTTCCCATTTCCACACCATCTTCTCAAATTCGTGACGTAAAAGAAAATATCTTTCCTAGGATGGAATCCAAAATACTGCATATCCCAACAATCAGAAAAAAATTCTTTTGCAATGCGACTAAACTCTTCACATTGCTCTTTTAGTGCACCTGCATATTCGTTCGCCTTAGGAATATCAATCGTTATCCAAGACATATTCCCTCCTTAAAACGGTTCGCACTTACCGCCTTTTTCGCAGTAAGTATTCTGAATCATATACTTAAAATCGGTGTAGGCTCGGCCACATTTTTTGCAATGCCATGGCCCTGTTTCTCGACCTTCATATGGTTCGCAATGTCCGCCCTTTTGACAATAAGTGTTTCGCGTCATATACATAAAGTCCGTATAAGATTGTCCGCACTTCTTACAGTAGTATGTAGCCATTATAGCCTCCATCTTTAAACACCTATGGAGAGTTAGTCCCTGTTGCAAAGAACTTGCCAAATTTTGTCTGAATACAAAAAAGGCGCGAGTCGTTGCATTTATCACTCTGAGGCTCTGCAATGCCCGTACAAGATAAACGCAAACGACCCACGCCCCAAAAGGGCTGTTGCCCAATGGTCAAATGACCAAAGACCGACTATTAAGTCGGTGCGACAAACTGAAACACACCGCTAAAACGGCATGCCTGCGTGAGCGTTCGCCTTGCCCTCTTGTACGTGAAATTTGCAGATTTCAGAGCGAGAACAAGAGCTAAACTCTATTTTGCTTTAAAAATACATAAATATTTACAAATTGAACGTTTTTTACGAAAAAAAATGCGTTTAAGTGCAAAGATCGGCAAATTTCTCTAAAAAAGCCAATTTTATCATACTCCAACCTGGAATGATATTGTATATTTCATCCCGCGTTGGAAGTTCCAACACTTTATTATATCCCCCGACAGGGGCCCGCAGTATAATACTGCACCGAGCAAAAGGCTTGGTTTATGGGGCATGCGTTCCATAGGTAAGGCTATGGGAAAAATCAAGGAAAAGGATTCCGGCTCAAGGGCCGGAATGACAAATGCAGCACCGCATCCGTCTGCGGAATCGGGTTTAGGAGAAATTGTATTCTATCAGCCGGAAGGTGATGTTCGGCTAGAGGTTCGTGTCGAAAATGATACTGTGTGGCTAAATCGACAACAACTAGCCATATTATTCAATCGTGATATTAAGACAATTGGAAAACATATTTCCAATACGCTAAAGGAAGAATGCCATAATTCAGTTGTCGCAAAATTTGCGACAACTGCAGAAGACGGAAAGACATATCAGGTTGAACATTATGATTTAGATATTATTTTATCCGTTGGTTACCGCGTCAAATCTGCAAATGGAGTAAGATTCCGTCGTTGGGCTAATTAGGTCTTGAAGGACTACATGCTCAAAGGGTATGCCGTAAATCAACGGATGGTTGCAACTGGAATGCAGATAGCCAATAGGTTTCAGGAACAACGGCAACTAATTGAAAATCAGGGCGCAAAACTTGAAAATGTTGAAACTCGTCTTTCGACAGTTGAAAAGCATATTGAGTTCTTTGTGAAAGCTGCGCAAACCCCGACGGGCGGCATCCTTGCGACGGGAACTCGGTTTGACGGGCTTGCTCTGATTGCTGATTTAGTGAAATCGGCGAAGCGGTCTGTAGTGTTTATCGATCCATTTGCAACAATTGAAATTTTAAAATTTGCCGCAACGCGAACAAAAGGAGTAACTGTGGTTATTTATTCCGCACATATCACACCAGAATTTAAAGCTGCCAAGGAATTGCACAACAAGCAATATCCCGGACTGGAGTTGAAAACTATGCGAACCATTCATGACCGATTTTTGCTTGTGGATGATACCGTTTATCACTTTGGGGCATCTTTTAAAGATATGGGTAACGAGATGACTGCATTTAGTGTTTTGAATTTTGTAACACCCGAAGATGTTATTGCCAAAATCCAGGAAAGTATGAAGGGGAAATAAACGGATTCCTCATAGTCCATTTGGAGCGGTTTTTTGTGCGGGTTTCGGTTAATTTTGGCGCATGAAAAACGCTGAATTTGTTGACCGTTTGAGTCTCACCGAAATGGGCGAAAATCGTTGCGGAACGGTCGCCCAGATCGAGGGTGATTCCCGCTTTATTTCAAGAATCGTTTCCATCGGGCTTACGCCGGGTTCCGCCTTTACGCTCCTCAAGAACGATAAACGTTCGCCGGTGCTCGTTTTTTGTCGCGATACGGTTATCGCTGTCAACCATAAGGAAAGTTCACAGATTTTTGTCAAGGTGGAATCGTAAAGATGAGCGAAATTAAGACTATTGCTTTGCTCGGGCAACCCAATTCCGGTAAATCGACGTTTTTTAACAACTTAACGGGACTTCACCAGCGCGTGGGCAACTGGCCCGGCAAAACGGTGGAGCAGGCCGAGGGTGAATTTGTTTTTGACGAGACGACATATAAAGTAATTGACCTTCCGGGCAGTTACGGACTTTCGGCGAACTCCGAAGAAGAAGTCGTCACACGCGACTACATTCAAAGCGGCAAGGCGGACCTCGTGTGCATTCTGGTAGATGCGTCGCAGCTGGAACGTAGTCTTTACATGCTGGCGGATTTTGTGGGCATTCGCATGCCCGTGATGCTGGTGCTCAACATGATGGATGTGGCCGAAGCAGCGGGCAAGAAGATTGATGTGGCTGCGATTGAAAAGCGCCTCGGCGTTCCGGTGCTTGGCTTCAGTGCGGCCGAAACGGAACGTTATCCTGAATTTTTCAAGAAGATGGTTTCGGCCATCAAGACGCCTGTTTGCCTGGATAGCGGGAGCCTGCGCGAGGAACTCGTTAGCGGGGGAGAGCTTGGCGAAAAAACGGATGATATCATTAGCCGCATCGAAGCAGCCCTCGGCGATTTTGAATACGGCGTGTGCGAAAGAATCTGGATTGCAGAGAAACTCCTCGAAAAAGACAAGCTCATTTGCGGTGTCGTGCGCGAATCGCTTCCGTTCGCTAGGAAAAATGCGATTGATGCAATCCTCGATAGCGAAGAAGGGCGCGACGGCGGTATTCTCACCGGCGAGGCCAAGTATCGCTGGGTTTCGAAGATTGTGCGTGAATCGGCGACGCCCAAGTCCATCGAGAACGTTTTCAGCAAGTGGGACCGCATCGCGACGCACCATATCAAGGGCAAATTCCTTGCGTTCGGCATCATGGTTGTATCGCTGATTGCGTGCATGATTCTCGCTTTCCCGGGCATGGGAATCGGTTTTGGAATGCAGCCTGTATTGCAGTCGCTTGTAGAACGCGCTGGCAATGCGCTTGGCGTTTGGCCTGTTGTCATTTCTTTCATTAACTTGGTGCTCGTCGGTGGAACATGCATCACGATTTGTATGACGAGTTTCATTTTTGCAATCATTTTTGTATTCCGCATTCTCGAAGAAATCGGCTACATGGCGCGTTTCTCGTATGCGTTCGACAACTGGCTTTCGCGCCTGGGCCTGCAGGGTAAGGCGATTATGCCGCTGTTCTCTGGAATTGGCTGCACGGCGGGTGCGGTTTGCGGTACGCGCGTGCTCGATACCCGCGGTCAGCGCCTGCTTGCGCTGGTTTTGTTGTGGGCCATCCCGTGCGGGAGCAAGGTGGCGGTGGTGCTGTTCCTGGCGTCTACATTCTTCGGGTCGGCGGCTCCGTTGTTTGGCATCGGCTACGTGGCACTGATTTTTGCAAGCTTCTACCTGTCTTCGCGCCTGTTCGGCAAAAAACTTGTCCCGCAGAATGAACGCGTGGGCATGATTATGGAACTCCCGCCGTATCACAAGCCGCACTGGAAGATGATTGCTGCGATGGTGGGGCGCAGCACTTGGGGCATTTTCAAGAAGGCCTTGAAGATGATCCTGATGGTGGCGGCCCTTTTCTGGGCGCTCTCTTACGCAGGCGACGGGAATGTGGAAAATACACTCCTGTACAAGATTGGCAATGCGATTGAGCCCGTGACGATGTTCTTCGGTATGCGCTGGGAACTGTTCGTCTCTTATCTTGGCGGCATGTTCAGTAAGGAAGCTTCGCTTGGTATCATGAGTACGCTCTTCAACCACACCGGTGAGGCGTTCTCTCTTGTGACCCGCGTGGCGGCAAGCGAAAACTTGGGCGAGGCGCTTGCAAGTACCATCAGCAAGCCCGAAGCGCTCGCGTTCCTGTTTGCGTCGATGTTCAATGTTCCCTGCGTGCTGGCGATGGGAACGACCTATCGCGAGGCGGGGTCGTTCAAGTGGCTTGCGACCATCATGGGGTATTATTTGGCGCTTTCGTTGGGGCTCGCCTTTATCGGCTACCACATCGGATTGCTGATTTTCTAAGTGAAATTTTATAGCGCGCTGTCGAGCACCATCATGAGCGTGAAGCCCACGGCAAAAAGGATGGTGCCGGCATCAAAATGCTCTCCTTCGCTGACTTCGGGGAGCATTTCTTCGATTACGACATAAATCATGGCGCCCGCCGCAAGCGAGAGCAGGTAGGGCATGAACGGTGAGAGTGCCTCAGCCGCAAGCAGCGTGATTAACGCGCCTACGGGTTCTACGGCTCCGGAAAGTGCTCCCAGGGCAAATGCCTTTTTGCGGGAAGCGCCTTCGGCCCGGAGCGGGAGCGAAACCACCGCCCCTTCGGGGAAGTTCTGGATGGCGATGCCTATGGCAAGCGCAAACGCACCCGAAAGCGTGATGGCCACATTCCCCGAAAGCCAGCCTGCGAAAACGATACCGACGGCCATGCCCTCGGGCAAGTTGTGCAAAGTTACTGCTAGCGTGAGCATGGTCGTGCGCTTGAGTTTTGCCTTGGGGCCTTCTGGCGTGGCGCTACCCAAATGCAAGTGCGGTGTTATTTTGTCTAAAATGTACAGGAACAGGATGCCGGCCCAGAATCCGACCGTCGCCGGGATGAACGCGAGCTTGCCCATCGATTCGCTCGCGCTGATTGCAGGCAAAAGCAAGCTCCATACAGAAGCCGCCACCATGACGCCCGCCGCAAACGACAAAAGTCCGCGTTTGAGGTTTTGCCCCATCT
The DNA here is from genome assembly GCA_001603905.1 of Fibrobacterales bacterium Fibro_02. Lineage (GTDB taxonomy): Bacteria > Fibrobacterota > Fibrobacteria > Fibrobacterales > Fibrobacteraceae > Fibrobacter. The sequence goes on along the minus strand of LVAE01000067.1, from coordinate 9,653 downwards.
GCTTCTTCATAAAGAAAACACATGCGGCACCGAGAACCGTCCCTAAAAACGGAATGGCAAGACCTTGGGCAATTTGTAAGACAGACTCGTTCATGCCATAAAGATAGTATTAACCTTTCCCGTATGGCTTGCTCAGGTATACAAGCGCCGTGGTGAGCGTGTAGTCGGCGAGGAGTGCGGCGCCGAGGCCCTCGATGGAGAGCAGGCCCACGTTGTGGAGTGCACCCATAGGGCTGAAGATGAACACGAAGAACATCGCGCAAAGGATGAAGGTGGTCATGCCCATGGTCTTTCCGATTTCGCGGTAAGAGAGCAGTAACGCGTGCCTGTAACTGCCCGTGCGTTCAAAGCCGTATTTGATGTGGTTGTTCATGTGGATGGTGTCGTCAACGGCGATGCCCAAAATCATTGGCATCACGATCATCGTGATCATGTCGAGCGGCATGCCCGAATAGCCCATGACGCCGCCAATCAGGAGGACGGGCGCTATGTTTGGAATCATTCCGATAAGGCCCGCCTTGATGCTCCCGAACGCAAGAATCATCATGATGGCGATAATCATGAACGACCCGCCGAACGAGCGCAACAGTCCACCGACCAGCTTGCCATTCATTTCGGCGTAGTTCACGACTTCGCCCACGACGGAAACTTTCGCGTCGGGGAAAATCTGTGCGCCGTAGCTTTTGGCCGAATCCAAGTCCTCGACGATTTTGTTGGCGTCGTAGCCCGAAAGTTCTATATGGATGAACGAGGTCTTGTAATCTTCGTCCATATATTCGAAAAGCGCTTCCGGGTCTGAAATCTCATACAGGAAAAGCAATTGCGTGAGCATGTCCTGTGCGTCGGGAATCTTGTAATACTCGATACTGTCGGCGTTCAGCGTGCGGTTCATCTCTTTCATGAGGCGCGTCACCGATTGCACGCGCGGCTTGTCACCCGAAATTTTTGTGAGCTTGAGCGTGCCGAGTTTCTGTTCAAGTTGCTCGATGCGTTTCATGTTGGCGGGATCCTTGAGCGCGTCCGCGTCATCGAATTCCACCATCACGTTAAAGTCGTAAAGACTTCCGAGCTTTCCGCTGAGCATGTCCTTGAGCCGCACCACGAAGGGAATCTTTTCACCCATGGTTTCGGTGTAGTCCATGTTCACGTCGATGCGCATCATTCCCGGAATCTGCAGCAACATTACCGCCGCCGAAATCACCGCGATAACAATGCTGTGCCTGCACACCTTGCGCCCGAAAAATTCAAAGAGGATGTCCGCCTTGGTGGCCCCCGCGCTCTTGACCATCTCGGGTTCCGGCTTCGCATTTTTCCCGAAACTCATGAGAACCGGAATCAGGATGATGACGTACAGATAAACCATCGTGACGATGCCTGCCGAAATGCCGCCGATCCAGCGGATGGGGCGGATGCCTGCGAACAGGAACGAAATCAGCGATGCGACCGTAGTGATGACGGTAAAGAGAATGGGCCAGCCTGTTTCTTCGACGGCGCAAATTACGGATTCGCGTCGGTTGCCCGTGCGCCTAAAGTGCATGCGGAATGAATTGATGTAGTGGATGGAATAGCCCACTGAAAGCGCCATGCCCAAAAGCACCGGGAGCGCGACCATGCTCTCGTCGCCGACAACACCGAGCCACGCATTGATGCCGAGTACCGAAGCGATGCCGCCGACCGTTGCAATTGCGGGTACCACCACACCGCGCAGCGACCTTACAAACAAGATAAGGCACAAAAGCATTACGGCAAAACCGATTCCAATGCGCATTGCGCACTCTCTCGAAACCACCTCGTTTTCTTCCATCTCGGTGTAGCTCATGCCCGTCGGGAGCATCTCGAACTTGTCGCTCTTGAATTCGTCGGAATAGATGACGTCGCGGGCAAAAGGCGCAATGCTGTCTTTGCCGAAGTTGACGCCGCCTTCGTATGATTTCAGCGCGAGAATAATCCAGGTTTCTTTCGCGTCATCGGAGACGATGTTGTTCACCAGCGATTCGCGGGTCATAATCAGTTTGCGTTTTTCGGCCAGCTCCTGCGGGTTATCGGGAATGCCGCCCTCGAATGGGTCGATGACTTCGAAGCCTTCGTCATTTGCGACCGGAATCGACAAATTGTGCGTCAGCGAAACCACGCGGTCGGCATACGGGACCTCGTTTTCGAGCCTACGCGAAAGCCTGTCAATTGCCTGCAACACCTCCGGCGCGAATACGTCGTCAGCACGGACCATCACCATGTAACCGTCATCGCTGCCAAATTTTTCGTTGAAATGTGCCTGGTCGATTTTCACCTTGTCCCAGTCGTCGAACCAGTCCTCTTCGCTGCTACTCATCTGCAGATGCGGGAGCCCGAGGCATGCCAAAACCGTTATAATTGCCGTTACCAGCAGAATCAACCAGCGAAACTTGATCTGAAAACGCCCCAATCGGGCAAAGACCTTGTTGATACGAGAAACTTGCATAAAACCCTCAATTTTTGAGGGAAAAATAGAGCCATAGCGCCGTTTTTTCTACTCCAAACGGACGGGTTCAAAAATACGATTCGTTTACCCTTTCTGCGGTAGGCGTTCTTCGTAATCGTCCAAGAACGAATGCAGTTCGCCGCCGGCCTTGTAGCCGGGGAACGTCTCGATGCAGACGGAGTGCAGGCTGTTGAAAATGCTCTTTTCGATGTTCGGGTTTTCGCGCTTGAGGCGCTTGATGAGCGTCTTGATTTCTTGCCGCTTGCTACCGCCACCGCCGTTGTCACAGACGGTGCAACTTTCGGTAAAGCGGCAGGCGCACTGGATAAACTGCAGCCCGTTGTAATTTTTCCAGTTGATAATGTCTTGCTCGTTGATGCAATACATGGGGCGGATGAGTTCCATACCGCCGAAATTCAGGCTGTGGAGCTTGGGCATCATGCCCTGCAGTTGCGAGCCGTAGAACATCGCCATGACGGTGGTCTCGATGACGTCGGAGAGGTGGTGACCCAGCGCAATCTTGTTGCAGCCTAGGTCTTTTGCCTTGTGGTAGAGGTGGCCGCGGCGCATCTTGGCGCAGACGTAGCAGGGGGAACGTTCGGTGTTGTTTGCCACGTCGAAAATGTTCGTCTCGAAAACGGTGATGGGAATTTCCAGGAGCTTCGCGTTGCTTTCGATTTTCTGGCGGTTGATTTCGTTGTAACCGGGGTCCATCACCAGGTATTCCACGTCGAATTTCACGTCGCTGTGGCGGTGAAGCATCTGGATGAGCTTCGCCATGAGCATGGAATCCTTGCCGCCAGAGATGCAGACGGCGATTTTGTCGCCTTCTTCGATGAGCTTGTAGTTCTTGATGGCGGTAATGAATGGCGTCCAGAGCCTTTCGCGGTATGTTTTCGAAATGCTCCGTTCTACGCTTTGGACAAATGAAAGTTCTCTTGCCATTTTCATTACCTTTTTTTGCGTTTATTTGCAAAGTTCCTTGTAGCAGCTGTCGAATGCGGCCATGAATTCGTCGATTTCTTTTTCGGTGGTGAGGTGCGAAAGGCTTATGCGCCAGGAGTTCAAAGCATTTTTGCGGTCTCGGCTGACGGCAAAAACGGCGCGGGAGGGGAGCGCATCTACGCTGCAGGCGGACTTGACCGACACGTAAATTCCTTTGTCCGAAAGAGCTTTCTGGAAAATGTTCCCGCGGACTCCCGCGACACTCAGGTTCAAAATGTGCGGAACTGCGTCTGCGGGCGAATTGATGCGGACTTTCGGATAGCCGCAGAGCTTTTCTTGCAAAATCTTTCGCAGCTCCTTGACGCGGGCAAATCGTTCTTCGAAATGCTCCACGGCAAGCGACAGTGCCGTTTCGAGGGATGCGTCCAACGCGAGCGTCGGGGTTCCGCTGCGGTAAATGGTGGTACTGGCTCCGCCGTAAATGAGCGGCTCCATGGCGATTCCGCTTTTCTTGTATAAAAGTCCGCTGCCCGAAAGTCCGTAGAACTTGTGCGCGCCGATGCTTGCCGTGTCTGCCAGATTCAGGTTTATAGGCGCTTTGCCGATGGCCTGCGTTGCATCCACGTGAAGGCTGCAGTTCGGGAATTCGCGGACAATATTACTGATGGATTCCAGCGGCTGCACGGTCCCGAGTTCGCTATCGACGGCGTTCACCGTTACAAGCACCGTATCTTTGCGGAGCAGGCTGCGCAAGTCTTCCTGGTCGATTTTCCCGTCGGTACCGATTTTTGCCATCTCGATTTCGTAGCCCGCTTCTTGCAGGGCCGTGAGCGTTGCGCTTACCGAAGAATGTTCCAGCGGGTTCGTGACGATGTGCTTGCCCACATGGCGCTTGGCCTGGACGATGCCGCGGATGGCGGTATTGTTGCTTTCGCTGGCGCCCGAGGTGTAAATGATTTCGTCGGGGTTTACGCCCAAAAGTTTCGCGATGGAATCGGTCACCTGGGCGAGAAATGCTTTTGCTGCATGCCCTGCTTCGTGATTCGAATTGGCGTTGCCGATAAACCTGCGTTCAACTTCGCAGAATCGTTGCAAGGCTTCTTCGCATGCCGGGGTGTTTGCCGTGTAGTCGAAGTAGGACATAACTACCAAAAAGATAGAAAAATGGGGAACGGCAAAGCCCCAACGGAATGTTGTTCCGTCGGGGCTGAAGCTAACCAAAACACTATAAAAAAGAAAATGTCATTTTAGGCGGTGGCGAGAGTCTTGCCGAGTTCCTGGCAAGCGGTCTTGCCGGCGTCATCGGGGGCGTTCTCGATGGCGAGCGGATCTGCCACAAGCACGAGCCCAGCGGCTTCGGCGTCAGCCTTCCACGGATTCATCCATTCGCCGCCACCCCAGCCGTAAGAGCCGAACAGGGCAACTTTCTTGCCGTTAAGTGCGGGCTTGACGGCTTCGTAGAAGGGCTGGAATTCGGAATCTTCGAGTTCCTCGGCGCCCATGGCGGGGCAACCCAAAGCATAGCGGGCATATTCAGCCAGCTGATTCTGAGAAAAATCCGAAACGCTGAACACGTCGGCTTCGGCACCGGCGGCCTTTGCACCTTCGGCGACGTATTTTGCCATCAGTTCGGTGTTGCCGGTTCCGCTCCAATAAATGACTGCGATTTTTTCCATTGTGATTCTCCTATTATTTTAGTTATAGATCCTGCTCCTTCGAACCTAACTCAACTAAGTCAACAAGTTGGCTAGTTTCGTATATCGGCTACGCTGCGCTTCGCTCAGGATGACACAGAGGTTGAATTGCTTCGATATGACGTTGGTGTTGACTACGCTGCGTTTCGGACGGTCAGCATCGGCAGCGAGTAGCCTTTTTCAAATAGTTTGTTGAACACGTTGAAGCATTTGCGAAAGCAGGCGAATCGTTTTTCGCATTCGCTTACATCGCCGTAAACCTTCCAGTAGCCCGTAAATTTGCTGTTTCTGCCGCCGTTGATAATGAACCCTTTCACGTCTTCGAGGGGGTAGCCCAAGAAAAGTCCGACTTCGTGCGGAAAACAGTGGCATTTGCGGATGCGCGCCGTCATGTATGCGAGTGCACAGTCGGTGTTAAAGTCTGTGTAGCCGTAGGCGGCGAGAAAATGGCGGATTTCCGGCTCGGCAATAAGCTTTTGCAGGGCGTCTTCGCGATAGACGTAGATAAAACTGCGACCGCAGCGTTCTGCGATAACGCGCACGCACACGCCGCGAGGGTTGAGTTCCTTGTTCCAGTGGGCGAGTTGTTTGCACAGCGTTTCGCTGGGTGAAGATTCAAGGCAGAATAAACTTCCGACCTTGAGTCCGGCGAGTGTTGGCGCGCATTGGCGAACGAGACGGTGGTCTAAAAGGCGATTCATTTTTATTGCAAACTACAAATAAATTGTAAAGTTAGATTTCTCTAACAAATATATAAAAAAAGCCTTGATGTTTGTCAAGGCTAATTTTGTATTAATTTTTGTTCATTTGCAATTCGAGCATCTTGCTGAATAGGCCGCCTTTCGCCTTGAGTTCGGCAGGGGAGCCTGTTTCGGCGATGTGACCGTCTTGCAGCACCACGACCTTGTCGGCGTTTGCGATGGTACGCATGCGGTGCGCGATGATGATGACGGTTTTGCCCTTCACCAGCTGCGAAATGCCGCGCTGGATCTTGGATTCGTTTTCTACGTCGAGGCTTGCGGTCGCCTCGTCGAGCAAGATGATGGGCGCGTCCTTCAACAAGGCGCGTGCAATCGAGATTCGCTGGCGTTCACCGCCCGAGAGCGTTTCGCCGTTTTCACCGATGACGGTGTCATAGCCTTGCGGCATCTTCTGCACGAATTCGTCGCATCCCGCGAGTTTTGCGACCTTCAGGATTTCTTCGTCGCTGGCGTCGCGCTTGCCGATGCGGATATTGTCCTTGATGCTCGTGTTGAACAGCACCACGTCCTGGAAGACGATGGAGAAATTCTTGAGGAGAGTTTCAGGGTCAATCTTGCTGATGTCCTGCCCGCCGAGGGTCACCTTGCCGCCTTGAATATCCCAGAAGCGTGCCGCGAGTTTTGCTGCAGTCGTCTTGCCGCTGCCGCTCGGGCCCACAAGTGCGGTGATTTCGCCCTGCTTAGCTGTGAACGAAACTTTTTTCAGGACTTGCTTGTTCTCGTTGTAATTGAAGTCGACGTCCTTGAATTCGATATCGTAATTCTGGGGAACGAATTCCGTTACGCCTTCCTGAGGTTTCATCTGGTCCATTTCGCGGAATCGGCGCAGGCGCACATTCACAAAGAACAGCTCGGCGAGATTGTTGAACACCAAGAAAACCGGGTTGTAAACAGTCGCCGCGCACACGATGAACACCAAGTAGGTAAACACATCGATTTCGCCCTTGGTCCAGAGGCGAGCTCCTGTAATCAGCACCGTGGCAAGGCCCATCTTGAGAATGCCTTGCGCCGAATTCAGGAACGAACCCACCTTCACGTCGGAATCCATCTGCGATTTTTCGTAGTTGATGCAATCCTTGTCAAATTGATCGAGGTAGGCGGTTTCGCCCGAGTAGGAACGGATTTCCTGCACGTTTTCGAGGCCTTCCTGGATATCTTCCATAATGATTCGGCGCGCATTGTAAGATCCCTCGAACCAACGGTCCTGAATTTTCTTGGAAAGCGCAATGAGCAATGCTGCTGCGGGCACCACCCAGAAAAGTGCGATAGACATTTTCCAGTTGTAGCAGAACAGCATGATTCCGATAACGGTGACGCTCCCGATGGCGGCGAAAAGTTCCGGCACCGCATGCGAGAAAATCATTTCGAGAGCATTGCAGTCGTCCATGATGGTCGAAGTCAAGTCCGAAAGGTTCTTCTTGCCAAAGAACGAGAGCGGCAACTTACGAAGCTTTTCGGCAATCGAGACGCGACGGCGCATGCTTTCGTCGTACACGCTACTGTAAGTCGCGCTGTACGAGAACCTGTAAATGACAAGCATCACGATAAACAGGACTGCAGCAATTCCCACATAGAACAAGGTCCCGTGCGGAGTTTTGCCTGCAAATTCACCAATGCCCATCTGCTCCATCAAAAAATAAAAGAGCATCATCATCGGGAACATGAGCGAAACAAAGTGCAGGAATGTCCAGACGACGCCACGGACAAACGTGCGCGAGCCTTCTTCCGAAAGAGCAAAAGTATTCTGAACCCACTTATACATTTTCGCCTCCTTCATTATCCTTGGAATTGTCGAGGGTCCATGTGACGGACTGCTGGTATTCGGCCCACATCTTGGCATAAATGCCGTTCTTTTCAAGTAATTCGCTGTGCGTTCCGCGTTCAGCAATTTCGCCGTCTTCGACAACGATAATCTGGTCGGCGTTCACCACGCTTGTAAGCCTGTGGGCAATCATCAGGACGGTCTTGCCTGCGGCAAGCTTGTGCAAAGCTTCTTGAATCAAGCGTTCGTTTTCGGGGTCAGCAAAGGCGGTCGCCTCGTCGAGCACCACGATGGGGGCGTTCTTCAAGATGGCGCGCGCAAGTACCACTCGCTGCTGCTCGCCACCCGAAAGATAAGTTCCCTTGCTCCCGATAACGGTATTAATGCCAGCAGGCAATTTGTCAATGATTTCGCGGCACTGCGCAAGATCAAGCGCCTTGTTTACCTGCTCGAGAGTTGCATCAGGCATGCCGTAACGAACGTTGTCCAAAATGCTCATCTTGAAAAGGCGCGTATTCTGGAACACGAACGAAACGTTCTTCATCAGTTCCTTCGGGTCAATCTGCTTAACGGGAACACCGCCAATAGTAATTTCGCCGCTATCGACGTCAAAGAAGCGCGGTAGGAGTTTTGCTATCGTACTCTTGCCGCCGCCCGAAGGCCCGACAAGTGCTACCGTGTGGCCCGCCGGTACCGTGAGCGAAATGTCGCTCAATACCTGCTTGTCGGTATCGGGGAAGGTGAAGCTCACGTTTCGAAATTCCACATCGAACTTTTGCATCGGTACCGGATTGTTGCATACTTCCAAATCCTTGGTGCGGGCGATATCGTTGATACGGTCAACCGCGATTCCCGCCTGGTTTGTGGCATTGCTCAGGTACATGCTGCGCATCACGCACTGCGAGAAGAGTGGTGTTACCAACACGTAAATCATCATGTTTACGATGGTGAGTTTTACATCGCCGTTGTTACCGATGATGAGCGCTGCTGTCGGCACCAGGAACAACACGAATCCGTTCACGAGAATCGTGTAGATGCAGTAAGGGACTTTCCAGTTGTTGGAATAGGCTGTGACCATCTTGTGGTAAGTCACGATGCTGTTGTAGAAACTCTTGAACGAAAAAATCGTCTGCTGGAAAACCTTGACTACGGGAATCCCACGCACATATTCCACCGCTTCGGAGTTCATCTCTTCGAGGGCCTGCATGTAGCGTTCCATGAACTTGGTTCCCCTGCGACCAAGGGTACCCAAAATGAACAAGGCGTAGGCGATAGGCACCAAAGAGGCAAGGCCGAGTCGCCAATCGAAAACGAACATCATCACAAGCGCCACGATGGGAATCAGGATGGTGCCCGATATATCGGGCATTTCGTGCGCGACGAAGGTGTGCGTAATCGCGGCGTTGTCGTCGATAATCTTGCGGAGTTTGCCCGTCGGGTTCTTGTCGAAAAATCCAAGCGGTGAGCTCATCAGTTTTTTCATGGCGAATCGACGCAGGTCGCCTTCGAGCCTGAATGCAACCATGTGCGAGCAGGCGAGGGCCGCAAAGTAGAGCAATACGCTTGTGACCGAGGCGAGAACCGCTCCGATGGAGTAGTCGAAAATCTTGATGTTCGTCATGTCACCGCCAGAGATAACCTCGCGGACAATCAGCCACATCAGTAAAAACGGCACGAGCCCCGCGATGGCGCTCAATGCCGAGAGAATCAATGCTAGTGGGAACAGCGGCTTTCGCGAACCCATGTAAGCGTAGAGTTTAGAGAATGTCTTTTTCATAATTATGCGACGTTTGTCATCCTGTATTTTTTCCTGTATTCCTTCGGGGTCATGCCCATTACGTCCTGGAAGGCGTGGGCGAACTTGCTCCCGTTATTGTAACCGACTTCGCCAGCGATCTCGAGAATCCCGCGGTCGCATTCGCGAAGTTGCTTGGCGGCCAGTTTCATACGTTCACGGCGGGCGTATGTGAAAACCGGCAAACCGAACACGTTCTTGAAGCAGAGTTTCATTGCGGTAGGCGGCATGTCAAACT
>LVAE01000066.1 GCA_001603905.1 Fibrobacterales bacterium Fibro_02 | reverse complement strand
ACCGCCCGCGTGCACGACATGGCCGACCCGATTCTCGTGGGTACAGGTATCAAGTACATCCACAAGTTCGACCCGGAACAGGTCTTTACGGTTCTCTACTTCGAAGGCGGTAACTTCAACTACATGGTGAAACGCTTCAACTTGGAAGGCTGCCCCATGACCACGGAATTCAGCCTCGTGTCCGATCACAAGGATACGCAGATGATCGAATTCTTCGCGACAGAAGACGCCCGCGAACTCATGGAATACCAGGTAGGCCGCGAAGTCCAGAAGGAAGAACTGGACCTCACCGAAGTCGCCGAAGTCAAGGGTTACAAGGCGCTCGGTAGCAAGTTCACCGCCAAGAAGGTGAAACGCGCCACCCGAATCACCCCGCCCGACAGCTTCGATGATGGTAGCAATGACGACGAAGGTTCCGACGAATCCGACCCGGAACTCTTTGACTAACGGGCTATAGAACTTTATACAAATTAAAATTGAACGGAAGGTCCAAATGGAATTAGGCAAATACAACCGCGCCCGCGTCGAAGAAATCATGCCGCAGGGCTACTACCTGGAACTTGAAACAGGCGGGCGCGTGCTGCTCCCCGGAAAAAGGGAAGAATTCACGCTCGAAGAGGGTGAAGTTCTCGACGTATTCGTCTACATGGATTCCGAAGACCGCCCCATTGCGACCCTCGACAAGCCCTACGCCACCGTCGGTGAATTCGCAGTCCTCGAAGTCAAGGACGTAAACCGCTACGGAGCCTTCCTGGACTGGGGGCTCAACAAGGATCTGTTCCTGCCGTTCAAGCAGCAGCTTGGCGAACTCCGCCGCGGCGACCGTTGCGTCGTCTACATCCTCGAAGACGACAAGAGCAACCGCATTGTCGCGACCGAAAAAATTAAGAGTTTCCTCGATACGGACACCTCGGAACTTCGCCTGGGGCAGCACGTACAGCTCGCCGCCTACGAGGTCACCCGCGACCACATCGACTTCCTCGTCGATTACCGCTACACGGGTCGCCTTATGGTAACGCCGAACACGCCCCGCATCTATATCGGCGACACGATGTCCGGCTACATTCAGCGTTTTACCGAAGACGGAAAGATTACCCTGAACCTGACTCCCGTTGGTTACAAGGGCATCATGAAGAGCGAAAGCCCCGCCGCAATCCTCAAGAAACTTGAAGAAGCAGGCGGATTCCTCCCCTACGGCGACCACAGCGAACCCGAAGTGATCCGCCGCGAATTCAATATGTCCAAGAAGACTTTCAAGAAGATTCTGGGCACGCTCTTCCGCGAAGGCAAAATCGTCCTCGGCGACGACGGCTTCCGCAAGAGCTAATCCAAAAATCCGAAACTACTTATATTCCACCGGAACTTCGTCTTCGTTCAACACGCGAAGCTCGATTCGGCGGTTTTTCTTGCGGCCTTCCTCGGTACTGTTGCTCGCTTTCGGCTGCGATGAACCGTAACCGCTTGCAGACAGTCGTCCCCAGTCAATGCCGTTTTCTTTCATATACTGCAGCACGGCATAGGCACGCGCTTCCGAAAGCCTCTGGTTCATATCCTCGTCGCCTTCGGAACTGGTATGTCCCTGGATCTCGATTCGTGCCTTCGGATTTCTCTTGAGCCCCGCGATGGCCGCATCGAGAGTCGCAAGCGAATTCGGCTCCAGTTCGGCACTTCCCGCCTTGAAAGTCACGCCGGTCAGTTCCACGCGGGTATCGTCAAAAGTCACCGTAATTCCGCCCGTACTTGCCGTCGTCGAGACATACGGCGTATTTCCGCATTCAAAATACCCGGTCAGGCTTTCGCAAAAGATTGTGTAGGTTTCCTCGCGCGGGATATGGAAAGTCACCTCACCCTCGCTATCGGTTGTCACCGTGATTTTTTTCTTCGGGTCGTTTTGCCCCACGAACATCAGTTTCTTTTTGGCCTGCGGCACGTCTTCTTCGTTGGTAAAGGTCACGGTCAACACGGCATGCGTCTTGTTCGGCTCCAAGTCACGGGCGCACACGGGCAGGCAGAGCGCAAACAGAAAGATAACCAAAACGAAAAATCCGAAACGATTCATGGACACTCCTTAGAAAAACGCGCCAAAAATAGAAAAAATCCGGCAAAGAATCCTTGCAAAACACATCGCATATTCTAAATTTGCAAAAGAAATTAAACCTCCAAGGAGTATTCATGAACTTCAGGAAAATCGCAGCGGCCGCACTCGCTATGGGCGTTTCCGCCTTCGCAGCCGACGTTACCGACAATATGACCCTCAAGGGCAACGTACAGACCCAAGTCACCAAGTCCATCGCCGACGAAGACAACAACTTCAGCAGCGGCTGGATCCGCGCCAACATCGGCGGCCAGTACAAGAGCGAAAACCTGGACGGAACCATCATGATCCGTATGTTCGCTCCGGAATTCGGCAACAAGAACGTGACCGACGTGTCCACCGACGCTGACGGCAAGACCAAGACCACCAAGTCGGCACAGGACAAGATTCTCGCCGACCTCTACTGGGTCAACTACAAGTGGGCCCTCGGCGAAGCCGACCAGGTCAACCTGAAGATCGGTCGCTGGAAGACCGACTGGTCCCAGTCCACCAACTTCGGTACCTATGTCGACAAGGATCTCACCAAGCGCGGTCTCTGGATGCGCGATTACAGCCACAACGCCGTTGAACTCGGCTGGAAGAGCGGCCTCAACCAGCTGAACGCCATGGTCGCTGCCAAGAACGGCACCGCCAACCAGGGCTACATCCGCGTCGAAGACGACATGAAGTTCACCTTCCCGCTGGAAGTCAAGGTCGCCTACCGTTCTAACCTCGTCGACGTGGTGCAGAACACCGCCTACGTGACCCACCGTGTGGCCGCCTACGCCAGCTACAACCTCTTCCCCATTCTCCGTGCCTACGGTGAATACGCCTGCATCTACACGCAGGACGACGACATCAACACCGAAGTCGACAACTACATCGCCCCCGAATCCAAGTACTTTCAGCCGGGCATCTACTACCAGCCCTTCTACCTGGGTCTTGATTTCGCCCCGAGCGAAGGCATCCTGAACACCCTGATGAGCCACCTCATGGTCGAATGGGAATACATCAATAAGCGCGACAACCTCTACGCCGTCCCGAACCACACCTACGACGATTGGGCATGGACCGTCGCCTATGTCAAGAGCATCGGCAAGGCTAAGCTCCAGTTCAGCGTCTACAGCGAAAACGAATTGAGCGACGTGGGTCTCGCCTTCCGCCTGACCAGCACGATCAAGTAATTGTTTCAAATTTAAACAGACAAGTTTAAGTCAAAAGGAATGTTTCAAAAAGGAACATTCCTTTTTCTTTTTTACCCTGCAACGGGGCGTTTTTCCGTAAAATATTGCAGTTTTAGTAGAATTTCGGCGTTTTTTTACCCCCTCGTGCCCGCACCGACTCTTGGCACGGAAATTGCTTTATATTGGGCGAAACAAAATAAATAGTCCAAGTTGGACTACCAATTTGGGCAAAACAGTTCAATCAATGGGTGCGAAACCACCCGCAAAAAAGGAAAAGTGAAAATGATTAAGCCTCTTGCAGATCGAATCGTCGTCAAGCCGGCAGAAGCCGAACAGAAGACCTCTTCGGGTCTCTTTATCCCGGACAACGCAAAGGAAAAGCCGATGCAGGGTAAGGTTGTGGCCGTGGGCCCGGGTCGCAAGAACGACAAGGGTGAACTCGTTGCCATGGAAGTCAAGGTCGGCGACGTGGTGCTTTACGGCAAGTACAGTGGCACCGAAGTCACCGTCGACGGTGAAAACTACCTCATCGTGAAGGAATCCGACGTCATCGCTACTCTGTAATAGCGCAACAAAAGGTTTTAAATAAAAAAGGAAAAATAAAATGGCAAAGCAACTTAAGTTTGATGTAGCAGCTCGCGAATCCCTGATGAAGGGTGTGGACAAACTCGCCAATGCAGTTAAGGTTACCCTCGGTCCTAAGGGCCGTAACGTGATGATCGCAAAGGCCTTCGGTGCCCCGAACGTCACCAAGGACGGCGTGTCTGTCGCTAAGGAAGTTGAACTCGAAGACGCTTACGAAAACCTCGGTGCCCAGATGGCCAAGGAAGTCGCCAACAAGACTTCTGACGCCGCTGGTGACGGTACCACCACTGCAACCGTTCTCGCCCAGGCTATCACTCGCGAAGGCCTCAAGAACGTTGCCGCCGGTGCAAATCCGATGGACATCAAGCGCGGTATGGACGCTGCCGTCGAAGCAGTGATCAAGGAAATCGGCAAGATGGCCGTGAAGATCAACGGCAAGGAACACATTGCCCAGGTCGCAACGATTTCTGCAAACAACGACCCCGAAATTGGCGAACTCCTCGCCAACGCTATGGAAAAGGTCGGCAACGATGGCGTCATCACCATCGAAGAATCCAAGACTGCTGAAACTGTCCTCGACGTTGTCGAAGGTATGCAGTTCGACCGTGGCTACCTCTCTCCGTACTTCGTCACGAACACGGACAGCATGGAAGTCAGCCTCGAAAATCCGTACATTCTCCTGTACGACAAGAAGATTTCTACCATGAAGGATTTGCTCCCGATGCTCGAACACGTTGCAAAGCAGGGCAAGTCTCTCCTCATCATCGCTGAAGACGTCGATGGCGAAGCTCTCGCAACGCTCGTTGTGAACAAGATGCGCGGCACCTTGAAGGTCGCTGCCGTCAAGGCTCCGGGCTTCGGTGACCGTCGTAAGGCCATGCTCGAAGATATCGCTATCCTCACTGGCGGTATGCTCGTCTCCGAAGACACGGGTGCAAAGCTCGAAGATGCTCCGGTTACCGTTCTTGGCCAGGCCAAGTCCATCACCATCACGAAGGACAACACCACGATCGTCGAAGGTGCTGGCGACGCCGCTTCTATCAAGGGCCGTATCGCCCAGATCAAGAAGCAGATCGAAGCTACCACGAGCGACTACGACCGCGAAAAGCTCCAGGAACGTTTGGCCAAGCTCGCTGGCGGCGTTGCCGTGATCAAGGTCGGTGCCGCTACTGAAGTTGAAATGAAGGAAAAGAAGGACCGCGTCGACGACGCTATGCACGCAACTCGCGCAGCCGTCGAAGAAGGTATCGTTCCGGGTGGTGGCGTTGCCCTCATCCGCGCCGAAAAGGCTATTGACGCCCTCAAGTTCGATAACGCCGACCAGAAGACTGGTGCCGCCATCATTCGCCGCGCCATCGAAGAACCTCTCCGTCAGATTGTCCAGAACGCTGGCCTCGAAGGCTCTGTCGTGGTGAACAAGGTGAAGGAAGGCAAGGACAGCTTCGGTTACAACGCGAAGACTGACACCTACGAAGACCTCATCAAGGCTGGCGTGATTGACCCGGCCAAGGTGACCCGTACGGCCCTCAAGAATGCATCCTCCATCGCTTCGATGATTCTTACCACTGACTGCGTGATCGCAGAAAAGAAGGAACCGAAGCCGGCAGCTCCTGCCATGGATCCGTCCATGGGTGGCATGGGCGGCATGATGTAATCTGAAGCATCAAGAAAGTCTGTCTCCTTATGGACGTCCGGTTCTTTGAACCGGGCGTTTTTTTCTTAAGGAAAGAGCACCTTCACGGCGGGAGGCTGCACCGCTTCTATTGCATCTGCCGGCGGGAGGCTACTCGGCTTTGCCGAGCAGTTCCGGCTGGGGCTCGGTCATGGACAAATAAATTTGTCCGCGACTCTCGCCCTGCGCCGTAATCGAACCCTTCGGGTTCGCCCCGCCTGTGAGTACGAAAAAGGCTCCCCAAAGGGAGCCTTTCGTACTCACGGCGGGAGTCGAACCCACGACCCGCTGCTTAGAAGGCAGCTGCTCTATCCAACTG